>JAISUL010000102.1 GCA_031272145.1 Synergistaceae bacterium | reverse complement strand
GGGATTTTCGCTATTTTCCCGGACTTTGGGGTCTGCATGCCCCTTGCAAAAGAATCCTGGGTGTGATATAAATACGGAGGCTCCGAGGTACGGGCTGCCCGGCCGAGTTGTCGCTCAGCCGGGACTTACGCCCCTAGCGAGCTAAAAGCCGAAACAGGGCTTTCAGCACCTTAGAACAGAGGGTTGTCCAGAATTCTGGGCAACCTTTTCTTTTGTAGAAACTCGCCAACAACTCGGCCTCACCCCCTTTCGCTTGCGGGGCTAAGCCTCAGGGGTGGACTACCCCCCTACACCAGCATATCCCTTCCATACCGCTCCATAAGCCAGTCCGTCAGGGCCAGCAGCGACACGAATATCACCGCCCCAACCGTCACGTCCGAGAGAAAATGCATCCCCAGCACCATGCGCGACACCATCAACGCCGCGGCGAAGACGGCGGCTGCTGCGGCTACGGCTTGCGTCCAGGCGCGCTTGGCGTCCAGCAGCGGCGGGAACATCGCCAGCCATAGCGTGCTCCACGCACCAAGGCTGTGGCCAGAGGGGAACGACATGAAGCTGTCGCTCGCCGCACGCACTGGAGCCGGCTGGTACCAAGGGGTGAACTGAACCGCCGGGTCTGTCATCGTGAAGAAGCGCTGCCTGCCCCATATCACCTTGATGTGGTCGAGGATGTAACGGCCTCCGGCTATGGCGACCACACCCGCTACGGCGGTGACAAGCGCCTCGTCAGGGTGCCGCCGCGAGAGGTACACTCCGGCCGGGACGGCGGCGGCGAACAGGACTAGGGTGAGTACCACCAGAGCGGGCCATGGCACCCCGTACAGGTGCCGCGACCCGACGAAGCCCTTTAGCGCCCAGCCCAACACGTACGTCCCGTAGAGCGCCAGGGCGACCAGCGCCGCAAGCCAAGCCCACTTCAGACGCGACATCTGCGCGTACAGGGTTCCCCAGAGAAAGCCGGTGGCGAAGGGCAGCAGCGTCCATAGGGGCACCATTCCCGCCGCGGCGAAGAAGTTCCCGAACGCGCTCTGAGGGTCGTAAAGCGCCTCGTCTATCGGCAGGTCAAAAAACGTCCCCACGGCAAGCAAAACCGCGGCCAATCCCATGAAGCACGCAAACGCAGTGTATTTTCCCTTCCCCATCATAGACAACCTCGTTTAATAATAACAATAAAAAGCCGGAGGGCACGTTCCCCAGCCCCCCGGCTCGTTAAGCCAAAGCGTGCCAAACTCTACGCGCTCTTCTTCTCTTTGGCCCGCTTTACCGCCTCGGTGAACAGCGGGACTATCTTCAGCGCGTCGCCTACCACGCCGAAGTCCGCGACCTCGAAGATCGGCGCGCCTGGGTCCTTGTTGATCGCCACTATGACGTCGGACTCCTCCATGCCGGCGAGGTGCTGAATCGCGCCCGATATTCCGCAGGCAACGTAGAGCTTGGGCCGGACGGTCTTGCCGGTCTGGCCGACCTGCCTGTCCTTCTCGACCCAGCCGGCGTCCACCGCCGCCCTCGATGCCGAGACCGTGCCGCCGAGCGCGTCGGCCAGAGCCTCAAGCAGAGTGAAGTTCTCCGGACAGCCCATGCCCCTGCCGCCCGACACCAGGACCTTCGCGTCCTGTATGTCCATCTTGCCGCTGACCTTCTTGACTATCTCAAGAATCTCGACGTTGATGTGGCTCTTCAGGTCGGGAACTGCGAAGCGCTCCACCGCGCACTTGTTCCCCTCGGCCTTCGCGCGCTGCATGACGCCGGGGCGCACTGTGGCCATCTGCGGGCGGAACTCCGCGCAGGTTATCGTGGCCATGATGTTCCCGCCGAACGCTGGGCGCGTCATCAGCAGGAGCTTGGTCTCCGGCTCTATGTCGAGGCCGGTGCAGTCAGCCGTGAGGCCCGTGTGGATGCGCGCCGAGACGCGCGGGGCCAGGTCGCGGCCTATCGCGGTGGCTCCGTAGAGGAAAATCTCGGGCTTGTACTTCTTGATGACCTCGGACACGACGTGGGCGTAGGGTTCGGTCATGTAGGTCTCAAGCGCGGGGTCGTCCACCAGGATGACGCGGTCTGCGCCCGACCGCGCCAGGTCGTCGGCCAGCTTCTCCACCTTGCTGCCGAGCAGAACAGCCGTCACCTCGCAGCCAAGCTCGCGCGCCAGCGCCCCGCCCTTGCCCAACAGCTCGTGGGCCACGCCAGCAAGGCGTCCGTCAACCTGCTGGGCGAAAACGAATACTCCCTTGTAATCGGCGACATTCATATCGACACGCCTCCCCTATATTACGAACTTCTCGGTCAGGCGATCGACGAGCCAGTCCGCCGATTCCTTCGGGTCGAGGGTGACGACGGTTCCCTTGCCCTTGACCGCCTTGGGGAAGGACTTCTTCACCCGCGTGGGGGAGCCGTCCAGCCCGATGTTTGAGTCCTCGATGGTGATGTCAGCGCGGCGCCACACGGGGAGTTCGCGCTTCCAAGCGTCGAAAATGCCCAGCGGCGTCATGTAGCGCGGCTCGCCGAGCTCCGACAGAGCCGTGATGAGGCACGGCAGCTTCACGCGGATGCGGTGGTAGCGGTCCTCGTACTGCCGCTTGACCTCTATCACCCGCTTATCGAAGTCCACCTTGATCTCCTCGGCGTAGCTGACGTGGGGCAGCCCAAGGTGCTCGGCTATCTGAGGCCCGACCTGCGCCGTGTCCCCGTCTATTGCCTGGCGCCCCGTGATGATCAGGTCGTACTTCAGCTTCTTCACGGCGGCTGCGACGGTCGACGACGTCGCCCATGTGTCGGCGCCGCCGAACGCCCGGTCTGTCACCAGAATCGCCTCGTCGGCGCCCATCGCGAGCGCCTCGCGCAGCGCCACGTCCGCCTGGGGCGGCCCCATGCTCAAGACCGTCACGCGCGCGCCGGTAGCGTCCTTCAGCTTCAGCGCCGCCTCCAGTCCGGCCTTGTCGTCGGGGTTGATGATGCTCGGCACCCCTTCGCGAATCAGAGTTCCGGTCTTCTGATCCAGCTTGACCTCGTTGGTGTTGGGAACCTGCTTTATGCAGACAACTATGTCGCTCATATAATCAGTCACCTCTTCCGCGGGTCTCAGGCCCGCTCACTTCATGACGGAGCCGGAGATGACCATACGCTGAACCTCGCTGGTGCCCTCGTATATCTCCGTGATCTTCGCGTCGCGCATCATGCGCTCGACGGGGTAGTCCCGCGTGTAGCCGTAGCCGCCGAAGAGCTGAACGCACTTGGTGGTGACCGCCATGGCGGTCTCGGAGGCGAAGAGCTTTGCCGTCGCCGCCTCGACGGAGTACTTTGCCTTCGGCCCTCCGTCCTTGGCCACAGCCGCCTTGTAGACCAAATAGCGCGCCGCCTCGATGCGCGCGTACATGTCGGCTATCTGGAACTGCGTGTTCTGGAACTGGCCTATCGACCGCCCAAACTGCTTGCGCTCCTTGACGTACTTGATGGTCTCGTTGAACGCGCCCTCCGCGATGCCGAGCGCCTGAGCCGCGATGCCGATGCGCCCGCCGTCGAGCGTGCCCATGGCGATGCCGAAGCCGCGCCCCTCCTCGCCGAGCAGGTTCTCCGCCGGGACGACGCAGTCCTGAAACACGAGCTCCATGGTGGAAGAGCCGCGGATGCCCATCTTGAGCTCCTTCTTGCCTACGCTGAAGCCGGGGAAGTTCTTCTCAACGATGAAGGCCGAGATTCCCTTGGTGCCCTTGGACTTGTCCGTCATTGCGAAGATGATGTAGATGTCGGCCTTGCCGCCGCTGGTGATGAAGATTTTGCTGCCGTTCAGGATGTAGTGGTCTCCGTCCTTAACGGCCTTGGTCTGCTGTCCGGCTGCGTCCGTGCCGGCGTTGGGCTCGGTGAGCCCAAAGGCACCCAGAGCCTTGCCGGAGGAGAGCGGCACGAGGTACTTCTGCTTCTGCTCCTCGGTGCCGTACTTCAGTATCGGGTCGCAGCCCAGCGAGGTGTGAGCCGAGACGATGACCCCCGTGGTGCCGCAGACCTTGGACATCTCCTCGACACAGAGGATGTAAGTCAGGGTATCGCACCCCTGCCCGCCGTACTCGCGCGGCACCGGAATGCCAAGGAAGCCGTACCTCTGCATCTTAGCGACGGTCTCCTCCGGGAAGCGCTCCTCCTCGTCCACTTCCTGAGCGAGCGGTTTCACTTCCTTCTCGGCAAAGGCCTCGAAGAGATCCTTCGCCATCTTGTGCGCTCCATCCAACTCAAAATTCAAAACAAAAACCCTCCTCGTGGAAACACTATTCCGGCGGAAAAAAGTCGGAATTTACCCGTTTGAGCGTGTAGGTCTCGACGGTGGCGACCCCAAGGTCATATTCGATCATCAGCTCGGCAAGACGGTTGCCGTCGATGAGGACGATATGCGTGTCTTCGGCGTACTTTTTCGCGTCAGGCGTAAATCGAGCGGTCGTTATGAACAGACCCTTAGCGCCCTGTTCTTTCACGGCCAACGCGCCCATAAACTCTTTGATAGTCGGGCTGCCGATCGGTGACTGCTTGGGATCGTAGCGCTTGGCCTGAATGTAAATATGGCTAAGCCCCAGCTTGTCCTCGCTGATGATGCCGTCGATGCCGCCATCGCCAGACTTGCCAGTAACTTTGGCCGAGTCTTTGAAATCTCCGCCATACCCCATCTTAACCAGCAATCTGACGACCAGCTCCTCAAAAAATGCAGGGGACTGTTGCGTAATACTGTCCAATAGCTCATCGCGAAGCGCGGCGTTGAATTCGGCAGCAGCAGCTTGGATGCGCTCCTGCGGAGTTCCCTCATCCGTACCGCCTGCGCCAGCCAGCGGGATCTTGCCGCCGGGCGCGGCTACAGGGAGCCATTTTCCCTTGAGCCAAGCGACGTCAATTTTCACGCCATCCGACAACATCTTGCTACCCGCAGGGGTTATCATAGACATACCCCTGTGGGGGCTGTCTAGAAGCCCTGCATGCTTTAGATAGGCCTTAGTCCACGATACTCTACCGTCCCAAACCGGCACATTGCCGACTTCTGACTTGACGTTGCGCTCCTCCTCCGTAAGCTGAAACTTGACGGCCAGGGCATCACATATATCCCGATTGTGGTGCTCCTTCCCGTCAGCCAGCACTTCGAGAAACTCCCTGCCGAACGAAAGCACCGGCGGGAGCTTCGCGATGAGCTCTTCTGTGGTCAACGTGGTTCCTCCTTATCTACAGTACTCCGCCGCTTCAGGTGCTCCTCCAGGCGAAACGGCCTCCACGTCGGCGAGTCGCCCCTGTCCGGCATGTCGGTCAGGTCGATGTCCTCCTCCCGGAGGGAGAGCAGCACCTTCATGGCCTCCTCGCGGGTGGCCGGCATGGGGCCGTAGTCCCGCTTCATCGCTCCACCTCTCCCTCCGTTCGCCTCAGCGCCTTCAGCGCCTTGTCCAAATCTGACGACCTCCATATTACCATTCGTCCGCGTTTTCCATCCAGCCATTCGTAGTCGGCGCAGCGGCAAACGCATCCGCAGACGGCTAGGGCATAGTCTGCGGAGGGGGCGTTGGCCGGCTCGTCTTCGCGCGCTTCGCTTACAAAATTATACAGGGGAAACTCGTCCCGCAGGCGCGAGACGAGTTCCACCCTGTCGTATGTCGGGTTGCACCCGCCGCAGTACTTGACCGCGACGGTCGGGCGCTCCGCCATAGCTGACCCCCTGCACCTCAGGTCTAGAACTTCGCGTGGAAGCGCTTCTCGTACTCCTCGATCAGCGCGGGGCGGAAGTCGGGGTGAGCGACGCCGATGAGGGCGCGCGCGCGGTCCCTCAGCGTCTTGTACTTCAGCTGCGCCACTCCGTACTCAGTCACCACGTAGTTCACGTCGCAGCGGGAGGTCGTCACGGCGGCGCCGGTCTTCAGCAGCGCCACGATCTTCGACTCCGTGGAGACGGTGTCGCCCTTCTTCACCGTCGTGGTCGAGGGCATCGCCATGATCGTGCGGCCATTCTTGCCCATGTTGGCGCCACGCACGAAGTCAACCTGCCCACCTATGCCGCTGAACTGCCTCAGGCCGATGGACTCCGACGCCACCTGGCCGAACAGGTCGACCTCGACGCAGGAGTTTATCGACACCAGGTTCTCGTTCTGCGCGATGACCACGGGGTTGTTCACGTAGTCCACCGGCATCATCTGAACCGCCGGGTTGTCGTTCACGTAGTCATAGAGCCGCCGCGTCCCCATCAGGAACGCCACGACGCTCTTGCCGGGCAGCAGGGTCTTGCGCTTGTTCGTCACGACTCCGGCCTCGACAAGCTCCACCACGCCGTCCGAGAACATCTCGGAGTGTATGCCGAGGTCCTTCTTATCCTTCAGGAACAGAAGAACCGCGTCGGGGATGGCCCCTATGCCAAGCTGCAGCGTGTCGCCGTCCTTGATGAGCGAGGCGCAGTTCTCCCCTATCGCCTTCTCAACGTCGGATATCTTCGGGGGCTGGAGCTCGATTATGGGCGCGTCGCACTCCGCTATGTAGTCGAGCTTGCTGACGTGGATGAAGGAGTCGCCCATCGTGCGGGGCATGTTCTTGTTGATCTGGGCTATGCGGAGGTCGGCGACCTCGGCAGCCGGCTTGGTGTAGTCGACCGAGACGCCGAAGCTGCAGAAGCCGTGCTCGTCCGGGGGGGTCAGGTGGAGCAGCACCACGTTCGGGTGCAGGGCAGTCCTGAACATGCCGGGAACCTCGTGGAAGAACACCGGCGTGAAGTCCCCCCTGCCCTCCTCTATGGCCTTGCGCGTCGTGCCGCCGAGGAACAGGCTGTTGTGGCGGAAGTGCTTCTCCATGCCCGGCGCGCAGTAGCCGGCCTTGCCCATCGCGACCATGTGCACGATCTCGACGTTCTCGTAGCGGCTGGCGTTCTCCACCATCGCCTCGAGCAGAGCCGACGGCTCGCCCACGGCGTGCGTCACGACCACGCGGTCTCCGCTCTTGATGTGCGACACCGCTTCCTTCAGGGAGCAGAGCTTGCTCTTGTACTCGTTTGTCATGTGCTGTTACCCCTTTTTTTCATAAGCGATCTGGCCATGTCGAGAAGCTCGTCGGACACGCCGGTGACCAGCGCGACGCTCGTCACCACCTCAGGCAGGGAGGCCATAAGCTCCGCCTCGACCAGCCTCTCGACGTCGAAGACGGCCGACGGGCAGTTGCTGCACTTGCCCGTCAGCCTGACTCTGAGGGTTCCGTCCTCGGAGAGGGAAACCACGCCGACGCCTCCGTCGTGCGCCCGAAGCGCTGGGCGCACCTTCTCGTCAAGCACTCGCTCGATGGACTCCAAAGCCGTCGGCATGGGGTATGTGCTCCCTTACTCCTTGACGCCCGCGATCTTCTTCGCGAGCTTCTTCTTGGCCTCGGTGTTGCCCTGGCGCGCGATCATGATCCTCTGGGCCTGAGGCGAGCCGGCGCCGTGCATGGACTCGGTGCGGTAGCCGACGGCAGCCGTGCCGAGGGAGAGGTTCTCGATCAGGCGGAGGATGCGCAGACGGTTCTCAACCGTCACGCCCGGAGCCGCCTTCAGGTACTTCTTGACGGCCTCGCCGACCTTGCCGGGCGCATGCAGGTCCTTCTCGGACGGGGCTGTGACCATGATGCCGCCCGCGATGTCCTCGGCCAGGCGCACGATCTCGTAGGGGAAGCGAGTGACGTTCTGCTTGCAGACGTTGGCCAGCAGGAGGTTGATGATGAAGTTGCCGGACTCGGTCTTGGTGCCCTCGGCGGAGCAGGCGATGCCGCAGCAGTAGAGGGTCTCGTTCAGGTGGGTCATCTCGATGATCTTGTCCTTGACGTGGGAGGCCTTGGCCGCGCCGTTGTAGTCCGCGATGGTGGCAGCCGCGCCGATGAGCACGTCGCCGACGCCGACCTTGCACCCGCCGTAGCTCTGGCGGTGGTAGCCCGCGAAGCGCTCGACAAGCTCGCCCGCGAACTCGGTCTCGCCGTCCAGGAAAATCCTGTCCTCGGGGACGAACACGTTGTCGAACACCGTGAGCGCCTCGACCCCGCCGAACTCCTTGTTGCCCACGTCGATCTCGCCGCCCTCAAGCTTGCGGGTGTCGCAGGACTGGCGCCCGATGATCAGGAACAGCCCCGGCGTGTCCAGGGGAACGGCGAACGCGATGGCGTAGTCCTTCGCGTCGGGCTTGACCGCCTGAGTGGGCATGACGATGACCTCGTGCGAGTTCAGGATGCCGGTCTGGTGTGCCTTGGCGCCCCTGACGATGATGCCCTTCTTGCCGTCGCGAGTAACATTGCGCTCGACGACGTGCACGAACATGTCGGGGTCTTCCTGCTCGTTCTGAGCCTTGGAGCGGTCGCCCTTAGGGTCGGTCATGGCGCCGTCGACGGTGAAGTCGTTGTCCTGGACGTACTCAAGGAACTTCTTGAAGTTCTCGTGGTAGTGGGTGCCGTGCTTCTTGTCGGTGTCGTAGGTGGTGCTCCAAACGGAGTTGAAGGCGTCCATGCCGACGCAGCGCTGGAAACACGCCGCAGTCTGCTGCCCAAGAAGCCGCTGCATCTTGACCTTCTTGATCAGGTCGTCGGTGCTGCGATGGATGTGGTTGAACCGGTTGACCTTCTTGCCATCGGGCTCGGTGGCGATCATCAGGTCAGCGTACTCGGCCTTCTGCGCGAGGTCGTAGGTCGCGCGGACGGAGTTCAGGGACGGACGAAGGATGGGGTCATCCACCGGGCTCTCGACACGCTTGCCCATCAGGTAGACCTCCATCTTAATCTTGCGGATGCTCTCGATGTACTGCTCGCCAGTCATCAACATGTTGCGTTCCTCCTTTTAATAGCCCGCTAGTGCGGGACAATATGCCAAGAGGAGCGGGAGCGTTCCTTAGGAAAACCAAGAAGCCCGCTCCGTCACTCCTCTCTGTTCCTCTTACGCCTTCGCTGCTTCCTTCTTCTTCAGGGTGAAAGCCAGAAGGAAGTAAAGGACGATGCCGGTTCCAAGGCCCCATGCCGCGCCCAGCGTGGCAAGGACCGCCGCCATAACGCCAGCGATGCCCCTGTCCATGTCGTTGTTGAGCATGCGCATGCCCAGGGACGCACAGGCGTAACCCTGAACCAGCAGCGTGATGGACAGCGCGACGGGCAGCACCGGCCGCACAAACTCAGCGATGGGGATGATAGCCACAGTGAGGGCCGTCGTCAAACGGAAGGAGCCGACTCCGCTGAAAATGGAGTCCATGCCCTTGCGGCCTTCCTTGTAGCGCTGGGCCGTGGACACCGTAACCGCCGCCCACAGGGGGCCGCAAAGCTGGGTGTACGGCGCTACGATGGCCATAATGAAGTTACGCAGAGCGCTGATGAGGTTGGAGCGGTTGGCGTTGAAGTCGATCTTCTCGTCAGTCCTCGCCTCGTCAGCGTCGGTGATCAGAACCTCCGTCGTGACGAAGTCGCCAAAGGCGATGATGTACGCCGCGATTGCCGTTGGGATGGCCGCGACGTATAGGCTCCACTGAGGCCAGCCCAGGCGGAGCGGGCTCACCGCGTCAAGCAGCGAGTTCATGTCGGGAATCATGACGAGCCACAGGGTCTTCCCAGCGTTCGTCACGTATGAAAGGTCAAAGTTTGGAACAGGAAGCTCCTTGAACAGCGGGCCAAGAACAACGCCCAGAAGGATGGCCGGAAGCATTCCGAACTTGCCGACCATATCCAGGAATATGCTCTTTTTTCGCATGTTCTGGAAGCTCTTTGAAAATAGTAAGAAGTAGGCGAAGAGACCGGAGAATCCGACGCAGTAGGGGAACAGCTGTGCTCTGCCTGCGCCCCTGACCACAACGGCGTCCACCATGTCCTTCCCTTTGAACAGGAGCGCGGGCTGGATCTCTCCGATGACGGCGGCAACAGCCGCGCCCAGAAGGATGCCCGCCTGAATGGAGACGGGGATCGCGCGCATAAGCTTGCCAGCTATGCCGGTGATGCCCATGATCAAGAAGATGACGCCCACCATGATCTGAAGGGCGACCAGCGCCTTGATCCTCTCCGGCCCGATGGTGTAGTTGCCAAGGTAGGCCAGGACTACGGGAATCGCCGGGGTGATCCATCCGGGAACCACTGGGTCACCCAGCAAGGCGTGCAGGAAGTACAGGCACCCGTTGATGACCACCATAGACCACGCTATCTCGTAAGGAACCCCTAGGTACTGAGTCAAAACCGGAATGGCACCAAGGCATGTGGCGCACATGAAGATGGCCTGAATGCCTTCCGCGACCTCATACCGATAGTGAATGAACGGGATACGCAGTTTGAATATACCCAGCGGAATATAAGGCTGTTCCGCTCCGTCTTTCCTGTGCAAAGCCATCGTGTACCACCTCTGTCTGTTGCAATCACTGGCGCGGCCAATTGGGTTTGGCACGGCGCCAACACACCCGCGCTGCCGCGGGCTGCCCCTCACACGCCGCGGCCAACGAACAGGGCTGCGGAGCAGGTGAAGTTTGCTTCGACTCACGCGCCGTTCACGGCGGCGTGGTAAGACATGAGATGCTCCTACTTCAATATACTTGACGCTATCACTCCCCTTTTTGCTCAAGGACTATAACGGAACTGCCGAATAGAAGTACACGCCCGAAGCATAACACTTCGGGCGTGGCTTGTCAACTATTTTTCACGAGTAGCCGCTAAATTTTAGCGACGTTTCTCGTGGCGATGACGTCGACCCCGGCTGCCCTCAGAACGACCTGGCCGATCTTGACCGGGGCCTGGAGCGGCGGGGTGGCCCGCACGGCCTTCATCACCTCGAAGACCTCGCCTAGCGGGACGGCGGACTTTGTCCTCACGGACGTGTTGAGGAACGAGCCGCCGGTCACAGGGATGGAGGTCGCGATCGTCCTCATCGGGTTCTCGATCTCCTGCCTGACCCATGCCTCGCCCTTGGGGCACTTGTTGCCCGTGAAGGACAGCAGCGTGCCGGGCTTGCCGGGCTCGCGGATGTACTCGGCCTCTATCGGGCAGCCGTTGGGGCAGGTAACGCATATGAACTCGCCCTTGGAGGGGGCTCTACTCGCTTCCATTGGCACTCACCTCGATCGTGTCGGCGTCCGACAGGCTGGCCAGCGCGTCGGGGCCTAGCTTCATCCAGACCATCTCGGCGGGGTGGAGGCGCGCGTGGGTCTCCTCGGCCAAGACCTTGTCCTTGACCTTCAGGCGCACCGTCCCAGCGCGGGAGGGGGTGTTCACCCGGAACGCCACCGAGGCCGGGGGCGAGGCGGGGGACGAGGGCAGGGCGATGCGGTTCGGCACGGTGTAGCGCACGCCCGCGGCGGGCCTGACCGCCACGGATGGAGTTGAAGTACCCTGCTGCGACGGCTTGGAGAGGTACTCGGCGGCGGCCCTCCCGGCGCGCTCGGCCTCCTCCGAGACGAAGTCGACAAGGTCGTGGACGTGGAGCGCGTTGCCGCAGGAGAAGACGCCGCTCACGCTGGTCATGCAGTCCGCGTCCACCACGGGGCCGCCGGTTATCGGGTTCATCTCGACTCCGGCGGCCCTCGCGAGCTCGTTCTCAGGGATCAGCCCGACGGAGAGCAGCAAGGTGTCGCAGGGCACGAAGCGCTCAGTCCCCCTCTTGGGCTTCCTGTCGGGGCCCACTTCCGCCACGGTGACGCCCTCAAGCCTGCCCATGCCGAGGATGTTCACGACGGTCGTCCCAAGGTAGAGGGGGATGCCGTAGTCGACCAGGCACTGCTGGATGTTGCGCGGCAGGCCTGAGGCCCAGGGGAGGAGCTCAAACACGGCCTCCACCTTGGCGCCCTCTAGCGTCATGCGGCGGGCCATGATCATGCCGATGTCGCCGGAGCCGAGTATCACCACGTCGCGGCCTGGCATGATGTTCTCAAGGTTGATCAGGTTCTGAGCCGCCCCAGCCGTGTAGACGCCGCTGGGCCTGTGGCCGGGGATAGATAACGCCCCCCTCGGCCTCTCGCGGCAGCCCATCGCCAGGACGACGGCGCGCGCCCGCACCACGGAGAGGCCGCCCTGCCTGCTCGACACGAGGAGCTCTTTGTACTCCCCCTTGTCGGAGACGCCGAGCACTATGGTGTTCAGCATCATCGGCACGCCGAGCAGATCGGCCTTGTCTATGAACCGCGACGCGTACTCCGGCCCCGACAGGGCCTCGCCGAAGCGGTGCAGCCCGAAGCCGTCGTGTATGCACTGGTTCAGAATCCCGCCTGCCACCCGGTCGCGCTCGATCAGCAGCACGCCCTCAGGGGAGGGGAGGAGCTCCTTAGCTGCAATGGCCGCAGCTAGTCCGGCCGGGCCGCCGCCTATCACCGCGACCCCGTATTCGCATTTGTTAGCCATTTTTCTCAGCCTCCCCCGCTCCCCCGGTTTCCCTAGGCCCCTCGAACATGGCTGCGTGGGCCTTCAGCATGTAGTCCTCCGGCGCGAAGCCGTACTCGTCCCTCAGCATCCTGACGATGCGCGGCACGCAGAAGCCGCCCTGGCACCTGCCCATCATGGCGCGCGAGCGGTACTTGATGCTGACCATCGCGCGGGCGCCGAGGGGGTTCTCTATGGCGTCGCGTATCTCCTTCCGCGTGATCTGCTCGCACCGACAGAATATCTCGCCGTACTCCGGCTCGCTCCGCACCATGTCCATGCGCTGCTCCAGCGGCAGCGACGAAAACGTCCCGACAAACCCAGGGCGTTCAGCGATGAAGCCGGCCTTCTCGGCGGCGGGGATGCGGCGAAGCACCATGTCCCGCACGTCCGACGCTATGGCCGGGGCGCTGGTCAGGCCGGGGCTCTCGAGGCCGAGCAGGTTGATCATGCCAGCCGAGGTGCCATGCAAACGATCGGAGTCGTCGCGGATGATGAAGTCGGCGTTGCCTCCGACCTCCGGGGGGGTCTGCTTGGGGCGGTTGCCGGAGAAGTTCCGTATGAAGTCCGAGGCGGCCAGCTCCGGCAGTAGCCTGAGGCCCTCGCGCCTGAGTGACTCCATTATGTCGGCTGTGGCTCGGTAGTCCTCCCTGTCCTCGTCGGGGATGTACTGGGCGCTGGGGCCGATGAGGATGTTCCCGTCGACCGTCGGGGTCAGGTGTATGCCGAGGCCGGGGTCGTTGGGGCCGGGCACCGGGTAGAGGAGGGTCTTGAGCGTGCCGTCGAGCCTCTTGTCCAGCACGTAGTACTCGCCGCGGCACGCCCATATGCGCGGGCACTCCACCCCGGCCATCCGCCCCACCTCGTCGCAGTGGAGCCCCGCCGCGTTTATCAACACCTTGGCGGAGTACCGCGCTCCGCGGCGGTCCATAACGATGAGGCGGTCGGGTGCGGCGTCGATCCCCGACGCCTCGGTGTTCAGGTGGAACGTCACGCCGTTCGCGTGGGCGTTCTCGGCCAGAGCGATGGTCAGGCCAAACGACGAGATGATCGCCGACGACGGAGTCCAGAGGGCAAGGATGCCCTCCACGCCGGGCTGAATCTTTCTCATGCGCTCATTATCCATGAGCTCCATGCCTGGGACGCCGTTCGCTATGCCCTGCTCATGCTGCTTGTGGAGGCCGGGCAGGTCGGTTTCGGTCAGGGCGATGGTCAGCTTGCCGATGCGCTTCAGGGGAACCTTGAGCTGGGCGCAGAGGGCGTCCATCATGGCGTTGCCCCGCACCGAGACGTCGGCCCTCACGGTGCCGGGCTTGTAGTTTATGCCGGAGTGCAGGACGGCGCTGTTGCGGCAGCTCGTGCCGAGGCTGACGTCAGGCTCCTTCTCGATCACCCCTATCCTGAGGTCGTACTTGGAGAGCTCGCGGGCTATGGCGCAGCCCACAACGCCAGCACCGACGATCAGCACGTCGTAATCAGCATAGTCGATCAAGCCTAACAACTCCCCTCAAGCGTAGGAAGCGTAGGAAGAACGATCCCGCCCTGCGGAATAATGTAGACCTGGAACGCATTTCCCAGCTTAGCTTTGAGCGTCTGGAGCACCGCCCCCGGAGCAATTTTCTCGCAGAACATGAGCCTGCTCTGCTCCTGGTTCATCTCCGACACTAGGTACATCTTGAAATTCAATGCGTGGTCGGCCAGGTAATACAGCTTATGCGCCCCGAAGGTGAACTTCTTCTCGAACTCCTCGCGCACCTTCGACGGAGTCCAGCCCCTCTCGGCCCACTCGGCGAAGACCTTGTGCCCGAAGCCCTCCTCAAGCGCGGCGAGGAAGACCATCGCTCCGTCGTGCCGGACGGCGCGGGAGGCCATATAGATGCCCTTGTGGGCCTGGTACATATTGATGTCCTTGGGGAAGCCGCCGGCTGAGGCGATGACTGCGTCGGCTGGGGCGTCTATCTTGACGAAGTTCATCTCGCGGAAGGTCTTGACGCCCTCCAGCCATGCGTCGCGGAAGTGCCCCCCCACGACTCGCACGACGCGCTTGTGCGTGTCGCAGACGAGGTTCACGATGAAGTGCAGCGGGCAGAACTTCTCGACCGCCTCGTCGGTCTCGGCGTAGAGCCTGTTGCCCTCCAGCAGTCCTATCCCGACGCCGGGCATGGTCATCTGGGCGTGGTTGCGCATGATTGTGTCGCGCGCCGAGACGCCGGGGAAGACGCTCTTGCGCCCGCCCGCGAACCCGGCGTAATAGTGCAGCAGCACCTCGCCCACGGAGAGCCGCAGGTCGGCCTCGGCCACGGTGCGGTTGACGATCATCCTGTTGCCGGTGGAGAGGGTGCCCATGTCCACGAGGTCGGGCGAGTCGCAGTTGTGGTTCTCGACCCTGTAGGATTTGAAAACCGCCTCGCCGACGGTCTTGCTGGTCTCGGCGTCGGTCATCGGCCTGTGTGTGCCGGTGGCGACGACGATCGTTATGGCCTCCTGGCGGACTCCGAGGCGTTTTAATTCCTCCAGCATAGCCGGCAGCACCAGGTCAGACGGGGTCGACCTCGTCATGTCGTTGACTATGATCACGACGGAGCGCAGCTTTTCCGCTCCGCCGCGCTCCTTCACGATGGCCTCGAGCGAGGGCCCTGCCGTCGGGTTCGACAGCACGCCCTTCACCGCTGCTCCGAGGTCGTCTATTGGGGGGAGGGAGGCGGCTGGCTCCAGCACTCCCTTCACGTTTTCGTCCGGTATGTCGAGCGTGACCTCGCCACGTCCGTATTTAAGGGAAACGTTCATATCATGTTCACCTCGCTGCTTTGGCTGCGAAGAACTTCTCGTAGATGTAGAAGCCCACGACCAGCGCTATCCCCAGGGTGTCCGTTATGGTGCCGGGGAAAATCAGCATCGCCGAGCCGGCGAAGAGCATGGCGCGGGTGGGGATGTTCAGCGGCTTGCGGAAGTACCCCTGCATGGCTATGGACGCGGCCACGACTCCGATGAACGCCGTCACGCTCCCCTGAATGACCTCCAGCGTGGTCGCGTTGACGAAGAGCAGAGCCGGAGAGTAGATGAAGGTAAACGGGATAACAAAGCCTGGCAGTGCTATTCGGAATCCGGCCCAGCCGACCTCGGAGGGGCTTTGGCCGGAGAGCCCGGCTGCTCCGTAGGAGGCTATCGCGACGGGCGGCGTCAGGTTGGAGAGGCAGGCGAAGTAGTAGCAGAACATGTGCGCGGCCAGGGCGTTGACCCCGATCTTGATCAGGGCCGGCACTGCGATGGTCGCGGTGATGATGTAGCACGCGGTGGTCGGAAGCCCCATGCCGAGGATTATCGAGACGATCATGGTCAGGAAGGCGGTGAAGAACACGTTGCCGTGAGCGAAGGCCACGATGCTGTTGCCCAGCACGAGGGCGAGGCCAGTCAGGCTGGTCACGCCGTTGATGATGCCGACCACGGCGCATGCCACGCCGACGCTGACGCTCTGCCTTGCGCCCTGCTCCATCGCCTTGAGGTACGACCTCATGGCCGGAGAGAGAGAGGCGGCTTTGACCAAGCCGCTCCGAAATCCGAGCACAAGGGCCATCACCAGGGCGGTGAGTATCCCGTAGAGCAGCGACGCCAGCGGAGTGAAGCCGAGCAGGAACAACGCCACCGTGACGGCGGCGGGGGCTAGCAGGAGCTTGGAGGCTAGCTGTGCCTTTTTCCAGACGTCCGCTGCGAGTGTCACGATGACTGTGCTGACGATGCCGTAGAAGGCGGCGAAGAGAGGCGTGCGCCCGATGAGGAGCAGCCAGACTATGATGGCGACCGGCAGCACTAGGTAGCCCTGGCGCGCCATTACCGTGCGCATCGGGGTTATGTCCTCTGCCTTGGCCTTGGTCATGCCGAGCTTGATGGCCTCGACGTGGACGTAGGCGTACTGCGAGACGTAGTAGAGCACGGCCGGGATGGCGGCGGCGAGCATGATCAGCGAGTAGTGCATTCCGAGGTACTCGGCCATGATGAAGGAGGCGGCTCCCATGACTGGGGGCATGATCATCCCGCCCGTGCCTGCCGCGGCCACTAGCGCCGCGGAGAACACCGGCTTGAACCCGGCGCTCCTCATCAGGGGGATTGTGAACGTGCCTGTCGCCGCGACGTTGCCCACGGCGCTGCCGTTGATCATCCCCATGAGGCCGCAGGTCACGATGGCGACCTTGGCCTCGCCGCCGATGGTGCGTCCGGCCAGGCACATGGCGAAGTCCTTGATGAACCCTCCCATGCCGGTCTCGGCCAGGAAGGCGCCGAAGAGTATGAACAGGAAGATGTACGTCGCCGACACTCCGAGCGCCGTGCCGAATATCCCCTCGGATGACAGATACAGATGGTAGATGATGCGCCTGACGGAGAAGCCCGTGTGCCCCAGGATGCCTGGTATGTACTCGCCCCAGAAGCCGTAGGCGAGGAAGACCATGGAGAGGAGCATGAGCTCCTTGCCGACGCTGCGTCGCGTGGCCTCGAGCACGCAGATTATCACGATCGCGCCCATGACGTGGTCGCGGGTTATGGCGGTCTGGCGGACGCTGAACTCCTCGAAGTAGAAGAAGACGTAAGCGCTAGAGGCCACGGCGAAGACCAGCCATATGAGGTCGCAGACCGAGGGGCCTGCGCCGGCCTTCTTTTTGCCGAACGCCGGGTAGAGAAGGAAGGTCAGAGCCATAAGGAAGGACAGGTGGACGCTCCTGTGCTCCATCGCCGGCAGCACGTACCAGCCGGAGGAGGTCACGAGGTGGTAGACCGACATGAGCACGGCTATGACGGCTATGGCCTTGGCCCACCCCCCTCCGACCTTGCGGACGGCGGACTCCTTGTCTATCTTTTCGAGAACCGCGTCGGCGTGGGCCTGGGATATTTCCTCTATTTTTTCGGTGTGGAGGGCGGGCTCAGGGGCCCGCTCTCCGTTTGCTGCGCCTGGCATCAGGCCCACCGCTTAGGGCCTGAGGCTGTCAGGCACCTTGACTCCATGCTCCTCCAGGTACTTGATGGAGCCTGGGTGAAGGGGGATGGTCATGCCGTTCAGGGCGTTCTCGATCACCGTGTACTCGGTCGCGCGGTGGCCAAGAACCATGTCGTCGTGGTAGTCGTAGGTTGCCTTGGTGAGCATGTAGATTAGGTCATCGGGCTGCTCGGCGTTGGTGAAAAGGATGTTGGAGAGGGCGATGGTCTTCACCGGCTCGTCCTGCTTGGGGTATGTCCCTGCGGGGATGGTGAAGGGGAAGTACCAGGGGTATTTGTCGCAAATGATCTTGATCTTGTCGTCGTCCATCGACATGAGGACGCCTGCGCCGGAGGACAGCATGTCGGTGACCGCCGCTGTGGGGACGCCGCCCGCGATGTGGGTTGCGTCGATCTGCTCGTTCTTCATCTGGTCTGCCGCCTCGTTGTATCCGAGGTACTCGGCCTTGACCGTGACCTCGCCCTTGTCCTTCATGTAGTTGAGGCCGTAGGCGTCGAGCATCTCGCGGCTGTTAACCTCGGTCGCGCTGGCGACCTGCCCTGGGACTATGCGCTTGCCCTTGAGGTCGGCGACGCTGGTGATCCCTGTGCCCTTGCGGACGACCCACTGCATGACGTTGGGGTAGAGGGTGAACATGCCTCGCATAGCCTTGTACGGGAAGCCTGGCTTGCCCTCGTAGATCTCCTTGGCGTTGTATCCGTACCAGCATATGCCGTTTTGCCCGATGGCGACCTGAACCTCGTTGTTCATCATCAGCTCGATGTTCTGCGGAGTCCCCGCCGTGGCCTGAGCCGAAGCCCTGACCTTGCCGTCGAGCTTGGTCGTCCATATCTGAGCCATCGCGTTTCCTATGGGGTAGTAAGCCCCGCCCGCCGTGGCCGTTGCGATGTTGACCCGGTAAGGAGCGGCCTCGGCACCCACCGCCGCCAAAACTGCGGCGCACAACAGCACAACGCAAATCTGCTTCCAAATCTTCAACTTCAAAAACCCCTTTCTAAGACGTCTCGGAGGTGGTCGAAGTTCGATAACGATAGCACCGTGCGCGGGGAATTTTCAATATCCAGCCGAAAAATTCGCCTGATTTTTTGACGACCGGGCGCGGCATTGTCGGCGGCCATGGCCATGAAAATAAACTGCCCCTCGGCGCACCGAGGGGCATTGGACGCGTCTCTGTCTAACCCGGCAGCGGCACCTTTGCGGCTTCCTCGGCATACAGCGCGGGGTCTTCCATATCAGACAGCCCGACCTTCCTGCTCGCGCGGGCCACCCGCTTCAGCACCACGGCCTTCTCCTCGAGGTCGGCGCTGCGCCTCTGCTCCTCCACGAAGTCGAGCACCTTCCGCCAGCGCTCGGCCCCTCTCAGAGCTCCGAGCGACGCCATGATCTTCCGCGCCACCTCGGTCGCGTCGTCCAACTGCGACTTGATCACCGTCGGCATGGCCTCGGTGTTCGACACGATGAAGCTGTCCACCCTAAACTTGGGACTGGCAAACATATCCCCCTCGCCGTTGAGCAGCCAGTTCAGGTTCACGCCGGTTGCGCGCTTCATTCCGGTGATCATCGTTTGGCTCACGCCCCTGACGCCGTTCTCCGCATTGCACACCTGCGCCTTGTCGAACCCTCCTATGCTGGCCAGCTTGGCCTGGCTAATGCCAAGCTTCTTGCGAAGCGCCTTGATTCGCTGCCCCAAACCAGCTGCATCTCCATTGTTGGGCATTTTTTTGCCCCCTTTCTGAAAGTCGCTGAATTCGATGTGAAGCCATTATAGCATGATTTACAGCTTGTCTTCATTCTAACCTGTTTGGGGAAATTCTAGATTCTAAATGATACCCCTTGACATTCGCGCCGAAGCGTGTAAAATCTAGAGCGTTGCATCTCCAAATTTTCAAAAACGAAAAAAGGAGACGGTACCGGTGAGGAAGCGAAGTTCATGGATTCCCGCGATTTTGTGGAAAAACCCTATTGACAACCCCGCCGGGCTGGTTATACTACAACGGCCCAACGGCCCAAGGATCTAGCTCAGTCTCAAAATCCCACAAGTTTTGTTGCAATTCGGCGGAGCTGCTTAGCTCCGCCATAAGCGCAAGCCTCGCTCCTTTCTCGGGGCGGGGCAGTTGCCGTTTGTGAAAACGGCGGTTTTGTCATGCCTGAGAAAGGATGAGCGTTATGAAGTTGCGGAAACACGGTTGGTTTTCATTGGCGGTTGCGGCTCTGGTCATGTCCTTCGTGGTCGTGGCCGGGGGCTGCGGAGGGGGAGGCGGAGGCGGCACGCCCAACCCGGACTTGACGGACGTCAGCCTCTCAAGGCTAGTCCTGTCAGGATTCTCCCTGACTCCGGCGTTTAATTCGGCCACGGTGAACTACACCGTCACCGTTCCGGAGAGCACGACCAGCGTGACGGTCACGCCGACGGCTGCGTCCCCCGATGCCGTGGAGATCACCATCAACGACGTCGAGGTCGTGAGCGGCCAGCCTGCGACCGTCGATCTCGATGGCACGACCACGACGGTCAGCATCGTGGTGAAGGCGCTCGACGACGACAACGTGCGGACCTACACCATCAAGGTGACCAAGTCCTCCACCCCGATCCCGACGGACGTCACCCTCTCGAACCTAGTCCTGGCAGGAGTCTCTCTTACGCCGGCGTTTAATTCGGCCACGGAGAGGTACACCGCCACCGTCGCAAGCACCGTGGACAGCGTAACGGTTACGCCGACGGCAACGGCGGCTGGGGACGTGAATATCACCGTTAACAACAACCAGCTGACCGGCCAGAGCGTGAACGTCCCGCTCATCGACACGATCACGACGATCAGCATCGTGGTGACCGCGCTAAACGACGTCACCAACACGTGGACCTACACCGTCACGGTGACCAAGTCGTCCACGCCAGGCCCTGACGACAAGCCCGATTTTGCGGCGCTGGTCGGCTCGTGGAACGCACTAGAGAGCACATCAACGGGAACTGCCACTGGCGATGGCGGCACATACTCAGATGAGTATGTTGGCACTTTCTCTTTCACTGGGTCTTACAGCATGAAGAAGCGTTAGGTGGTGTTCGGTGCCGGAGTCGGGCTTTTGGATGGCTTCGGATATTCTGATTGGGGGTCTTTATTGTGTCTGAGGAACAGCAGGCTGCTCCGAAGAGTCAGGCTATTGGGATTTGTGCTTTGGTGTTTGCCATCATCAGCCTCTTCATCGCGGCGATCGTCTTCGTCCCGCTGGCGATCATCCTGGGGGTCATCGGGATCGTCAAAAAGCAGTACGCCTGGGCCATATCCGCGCTCGTCGTGGCCATTGTATCGGCATTGATGTCCCCAACCCTGTGGGCAATTTTCTCAGGGGCAACCTTGATGTCCGTAACGAAGTAACAGCGCTGCGTCATTCGGTGCCGGGGCCGGTCTTGTCGGCGGCCCCGGTCATATTAGATTGGAGGTTTTCCCATGAAACGTTTTCTTTGTTCTGTCTTTGTCCTCGTGGCAGTCTTTGCCGCGCTGGCCGCCGCACTCCCGGCGCCGGCTGCTGAGGAGGAGCCGGCAGCGGGGGGGAGTGCGGTCGTCGTTGAGAAGGAGCGCGGGGTGCTCAACTGGACTCAGAACTACATCGAGTCCTCCGGCGTCGGCGTCGTTCCGAAGGGCAGCAGCGGCGCTCAGGCCAAGGCGCTTGCCAGGCGCGGGGCCATCGTCGACCTTCAGCGCAACCTGCTGGAGTTTATGCGCGGCGTCCAGATCGACGGGCGCACCACTCTCGACAACTTCATGGCCGACGACCTCGTGCGCTCGGAGGTCAGCGGCATGATCAAGAACGTCGAGCTTCTGGACGGGGAGTGGGACGGGGAGTCCTACACCATGCACGGGCGCATCAAGCTGCCGCAGATCCGCGTGATGGTCGCCTCGGCTCCTGCCATCAAGCAGGAGGTATACGGGGCTGGGCCGGACATAACGATCAACATCGACAACGCCGAGCCGGAGCCCACTGAGGCGCCGAAGAAGGCCAAGTACACCGGGCTGATCATCGACGCCAGGCACCTGCAGCTCGTCCCCTCCATGACCTTCAACGTCTACGACGGGCGCGGCAAGCCGGTCTACGGCATGAACTTCGTCAAGCAGGAGAACTACCTCCAGTCCGGCCTTTGCGCCTACTACAACAACATCAACTACGCCAAGGGAGAGGCGTACGTCGCGTCCAACCCCATTGTGGCCAAGGCAGTCCGCCTCGCCTCGGGCAACGTCGACATAGTCATCTCCAACGCCGACGCCGGCAGGGTGCGGGCCAGCTCCTACGACTTTCGCCGCGAGTGCAAGGTGATCGTCGTATGCCGATAAAGCCGGTAAAGTCGGTTTTTGCCGCCGTCTTCGCTTTCACTGTTTTCACTACCCTTGCAGCCGCGCTTGACGGGGGCGCGGCTTGGGCTAGCGTCAGGCGTGAAGGAAATCTGTGGGTCGTCGACGACGCGACCGGCGTCGCCCCGGTCAAGGGGGGCAACAAGGCCGCCGCCCGCGAGGAGGCCAAGCGCGAGGCCTACCGCGACGCAATAGAGAAGGCCATAGGCGCGTTCGTCCAGGGCGTCACGGAGATGCAGAACTACGAGGTGGTCAAGGACAAGGTCTTCTCTAAGTCTCAGGGCCTGGTTAAGAGCTTCGACCTGGTCAGCGAGAAGGTCGACTCCGACCAGATGATGACCGTCATAGGCGTGTGCAGGGTCGTGGAGGCGGCGCTCGACGGCGTGCTAGGCCCGGCCGTGATCGACGCCATCGGGAACCCAAGGGTCATGGCCATCATCGACGAGCGCTACGAGGAGCGCTACGGCGACGGGGTGAACGCCGCGCGGGAGGTGAAGGAGCCGTTCATATCGACAACGGAGGGGGCTGTCCTCGCCGTGTTCGAGAAGGCGGGCTACCAGATTATAGACCCGGAGCAGGTTCACGCCATTATGAACATCGACCCCTCCGCCGTGTGGGACGACCCGAAGAGGGCGAGCGACGCGGCCAAGACTCTGAACGCCGACATCGTTGTCGCTGGCAAGGCGTACGCCAGCGCCCACACCCCGAGCCGAATCAGGGTGTCTGGCGTGCCGCTTTGGGGCGTCCGCTCGACCGTTCAGCTGAAGGCCGTCCTGACCAAGACGGCGTACCAGATCGGCTCGCAGGTCGTGGAGAAGATGAGCAAGGGGCAGACCGTGGAGGACGGGGCGATAAGGGGCTTCAAAGAGGCCGCGCCTCCCGCCGCGCTCAGCATAGTGAACAAGATCGCCTACGCGATGACAGGGGCCGGGCCGGGGCTTCAGGGCATAACGGTCAAGGCCAAGATCGGCGGCGTCTCATACGCGAAGTCGGAGGCGCTTCTGGGTGCCCTGCGCGAGTTCGCGGGGAAGGGCGGCGGGGTTTACGACCGCGGGTTTACGGACGGCCTGCTGGAGGTCGACGTGGTGTCGCCGAAAAACGTGCGCGCGGTCGCGGCCTTCCTTAGCGAGGAGGGCGTGAAAATCGACAGCATCGATGGGCAGATCATCTATGCGCAGGCGGCAGGCAGCGAGGAGGGCGAGGGAAAAGGCGACGCCAGGCCCGCCGCAGTAAAGGTCAGCATAACCGGCGTTCCGTCGTTCGACGAGGCCGGCGCCCTTGAGGACGCCATGACGGAGTTCCTGTCGGGCGGCGAGGTCGAGTCCGAGTTCGCCGAGGGAACCATGACACTAACGGTCTCGTCGGGGAAGAAAGCGCGGGAGATCGCGTCGTTCCTCTCGAAGCGCGGGGTGAAGGTCAGCGGCGTATCCTCTAGCTCGGTATCCGGAGAGTGGGGAGAATGAAGCGGTCGAAAATAAGCCGCGTGCTGTGCGCGGCCGTTGTTTGTTCATTTATATATGCGCTCGCCCCGGCCGAGGGGGCGCTGAAGCGCGGGAAGCTCACCCCGACGCCGCAGGCGCCGGCCTTCCAGCCCGAGCCCCTGTCTAAGAAGGGCACCATCGCCGTGCTCGTCAAGGGGCCTGACCCCCAGCACGACGCCGCGACGGCTGCGATAGTCCTGCAGCGCCTCACGGCCAAGGGCTACAAGGTCGTCGACCAGAAGAAGCTGGCTGCCATACGCGAGAGCAAGGCGGCGCTCCTGGCCCTGGAGGGGGACATCGACGGGATCATGAAGCTGTCCTCGCAGTACAGCGTCGGGACTGTTATAACGCTCAACGCCGCCGCGGGATACTCGAGGCGCAACGAGTTTGACATGTTCACTGGGACTGCGTCGGTAGCAGTCAGGGCTGTGACGTCCGGCGGCAAGGAGGTCTACGCCGACACGGTTCAGGGCAAGGCGGTCGGCTACTCGCGGGACGAGGCCGACCAGAAGGCGATAGAGGCCGCGGCCGCCTTAGCCGCGGACCGCATGACGCAATAATATAAGGAGGACTCCCTAATATGAAGGGCAAAGTAAAAGCATCGCTTGCCGCGCTCGCCGCGGCTGTTATGTGCCTGACCGTGGCGGTCGGCGGCGCTTGGGCGGCGGATGTCGTCCGAATCGGCGTGCTGCAGTTCTATAGCAAGACCCCCAACGTCTCGCAAGGGCAGGCGGAAGCCATAACCGATTTCTTCTCGCGCGCCCTGTCCGACTCGAAGAGCATAGCCCTCATCGAGCGCGAGCGTCTGGCGTCCATCGGGCGCGAGAGCAAGCTCAGCATGTCCGGGCTCGTCGATCCCAGCATGGCGGTGGAGGTCGGGCGCCTGGCCGGCTGTCAGTACATGATCCTCGGCTCGGTCACGTCGCTCACGGTCGACAAGTCCAGCTTCGCCTTCTCGGTAGTGGGGCAGGCGTCGGAGAAGGCCAACGCGACGGTTGACATGAGGGTTCTGGACGTGACGACCGGCGAGATCGTCATGGCCATCGCGGAGACGGGGACTGCCGAGAGCACGGCTCAGGTGTTCCAGCTCGGCGGCATGCAGAGCGGCGAGGTCAAGGGCGGCGACCTGCAGGCGCGCGCCATAGAGAACGCCGTCACCAAGCTGGCGAACAGGATACGCGAGGAGTTCGCCGGCGAGTACGCGCAGGTCGTGTCAGTGTCCGGCAAAAACGTCAACATAAGCCTCGGCGCCACGTCGGGCGTCAAGAGGGGCGACCTCTACATGGTCTACGCCGAGGGAGCCGAGATGTTCCACAACGGCGAGTCCCTCGGGAAGGACGTGATCTACATCGCGGTGGTGAAGGTCTCGGACGTCCGGGGGAAGTTCAGCGTATGCCAGGTCGTCCCGGGCGGCGGCAAGCTCGAGGCAGTGCAGCAGGGCGACAAGGTCGAGCCGATCTCGCAGAGCGACGCGGGCGACCTTGCCAAGAGGAAGGTCTTCGTCTCGGAGCGTCCGAGGCGCAGGGCGTACGACGACACGGCGGCTCAGCTTTTCGGCGGCGGCTCCCAGCCATCCGGCCCGCAGCCTTCCGCGGCGGCTGCCTCTGCCCCCTCTACTGCTGAGCCTCAAGCTGCGCCTCAGGCCTCGCCTCAGCCGTCCCAGCCAGCGGCGCCGACTGCCACTAAGCCGGCCAAATCCGGCGGATTCGAGAACGAGTCCACGAATCCGACCAAGGTCATACCGACCTACGGACTGGCGCCGGGCGACGCCAATATCTTGACCATTGCGCACAACGGGCTCAAGGGGCGCACCGGCAAGGCTGCCTATGCGAAGTACTCCGAGCTGGCCGCGTCGTACCCGATGGACTACCTCGCCATGTACAGAGCCGGCGTCCTAGCGCGCCAGATGAAGAAGAACGACGACGCGAAGGCGTGGCTCAACAAAGCGCTTGCCGTCAACCCGAACTACAAGCCCGCCATTGACGAGCTTGGCAAGATCAAGTAGGCCCGGGTATGAAAGGCCGTGTTTCGGAATATGATCGCGCGCGCGGCGTTTCGTCGCGCCGCGCGCGGCGCGGCCGCCGGAGGACAGGCGCGCTGGCTCCGATATTGGCCGTGTTGGCCGTTTGCGTGTGCCTAGGACTGTTTGCCGCGAGCTCGTCCGGGTACTTCGGCGCGCTGCTCGACGACAGCCGTACGCCGAGCAGCCAAGCGTTAAGCGGCGCCGCTTACAGCCATGCCGATTACGTCGAGGCGTCTGGGATGGGAAGGGCGCCGAGCGGACACTCGCAGGAGGCGCAAAGGAAGGCGATGGCGCGGCGAGGCGCGGTGGTTGACCTTCAGCGCAACCTTATGGCGAAGGTCGGAGGTGGCGGGTTCATCAAAAACGTGGAAGTTCTCGACGAGGCGTGGGACGGGGAGGTCTACAGGGTGCGAGGACGAGTACGGAGGTAGGGGGCACTGCCTCCTACCTCCTACCCCACTGCCTCATACCCGGCTCAGAAAAGTCTAGCCTGGCATCGGCACGTCTGCGATTTCCTCGGCCTCCAGCGAGGGGTTAGCCAGCCCCAGGTCGACCTTCTCGCTCGCGCTGGCCACCCTCTTCAGGGCCACGACCTCCTCCTCGAGGTCGGCGTTGCGCTTCTGCTCCTCCACGAAGTCGAGCACCTTCCGCCAGCGCTCGGCCCCTCTCAGCGCACCGAGCGACGCCATGATCTTCCGCGCCACCTCGGTCGCGTCGTCCGACTGCGACCTGATCACCGTCGGCATAGCCTCGGTGGTCGACACGATGAAGTTGTCAGCTCCGAACTCGGAACTGGCAAACATATCCCCCTCGCCGCTGATCAGCCAGTTCAGGTTCACGCCGGTTACGCGCTTCACTCCGGCGATCATCGTTTGGCTCACGCCCCTGGTGCCGCTCTCCGCAGCGCATAGCTGCGCTTGGTCGAACCCGCCCATCCTGGCCAGCTTCGCCTGGCTCAGGCCAAGCTTCTGACGAAGCGCCCTGACCCGTTTACCCATAGCAACTACATCTTCACTGGGCATTTTCTTTGACCCCTTTCTAAAAGTCGCTGAATTCGATGTGAACCCATTATAGCATGATTTGTGACTTACAGACCCAGAAGCTTGCCAGATTTTTCATAATATATAGGGCGGCGTCTGTAGGCCTGTAATGTGTAATTTATAGCTTGTTTAGCCGCCTTTACTGACGGAGTTGGTGTCGTCGCGCGGGATGCGGTTCACGAAGTGATGGCCTCGGCGTCCAGCGCGGCGGGGCGCAGGCGAAGGGACGGCGCAGTTCTTGGCCGCCGCCGGGTAGAGTTAAAGGCGTGTTCGAGCAGGCCGCCGTCCATGGGGCAGGGGCGGTCGCGTAGAGCATGAAGCGGAACGGCTCGGCGGTTATCCTCACGACGCCTCTCGTCCCCGGACGCCGGAAAGCGGCGCTAAGCAAGGCTATTCGTGCGCGATTTGGCGCGGCTGTGACTCTAAGGGCTGCAAAAAAGTCCGGGGATTTTTCTCATCCCCGGACTTTTGATGTATACCAGAAGCAAGAGGCAGACCTACGTAAGAAGTCTCCTGGCGCTAGCGGCTATTTGCACCGCGATTGCTGAGATACTCTGCGCCATAGCTAGTAAGTAATCCACCTTGCTCTACGGTGTTTTTCTAACCGCCGGAGTGGGGTCTTCAGCCCCGCTACGGCAGACCGCCTGCCTCTCTTTTTGAATTCTATAACACCGCCCGCGGAAAGTCAAAATGTAGCTCCGCGACTTTGCCCAAAACTTCAGGAGGCAGATTGTTGTTCATAGCTCCGCCGCTCAGTCAAGCTTCCGGCTGGCCAACCGTCCCTACGTGTGATATACTTCCCCCAGCCGCATAAGCCGGCAGGAAAGGAGAACGAGCACCATGGGAACGAGGACTAGAGAGAGAGAGAGAGAGAGAGAGAGAGAGAGAGAGAGAGACTTTCTCCTCGACTTTCTCGACGCAAGAACTTCAACATTTTTCCCGACTTCTTCCACGTAAACACGTTTATCGGCAACGCCCAAAAGCTGCTGCCGGAGACAAAGGACGATATTTACCTTTGCTACAGCCGCAGCGAGCCTAGGCTTTTCCAGTACCTCAAGGGCAGCAACCTGCTCGCCGCGCTGGCGGGGAGCGTTCGGTTCGACCGGCTCTTCGACGACTGCCTGAAGCAGAGCAAGCGTGTCATCATGCACTGCATGCACCCATCCCTGTTCCCGTACATAGTTCGCATACCTGCGGACATAGAGGTCGTCTGGTGTCCGTGGGGCGGCGACATCTACACCTGCCTCGGTACCGTTAGAGACGACACGCTGTTCCCCAAAACCGCCGCGTTCGTGCAGGAACACTCGGAACCCTCGGAGCCATCACGTTCCGACCAGTGGCGCCTGCGTTTGTCCAACCTTCGTGACGAAATGGCTACGATAACGGCCAACGCGAGAGAGGACGGAGTGGCAGCCGTATCCAAAGCGCTGTTCAAAGCGTTTGCCGGCCGCGTAGACCGCCTCTTCTTCAAGCGCTCGGCTGGAGTTGACGCACAGCTTAGGCGCGACGCACTCATGAGGCTGGACGCGATTTGCCCTATCATAGACTCGGATTATGAATATATCCGAAAACACTGCGACACAAAGGCCGTCCGTAAGGACTTCAGTTACGGAATGGAGTTCTCCAAGTCGTTTTCCGGAGACCTGAACGCGCTGGCTCCGGAGCTTTACGACAAGGTCAAGGACAAGTTCCTGATTCTGCTCGGAAAATCCGCGAGTTACACCGGAAACCACATCGACGCGATAGATGCTCTGGCGTCACTAGCCTTGCCTGAGGACGCGCTGGTCATCTGCCCTCTTTCATACAGCGACCGGGTGGATTTCGAGCGTTACGGGCGAGCAGTCGCCGATTACGCGCGCCTTCGCTTGGGGAACAAGTTCCTTCCTTTGTTCGACCTTCTTCCGTTCGAGACGTACAACGCTCTGCTGGCACGTGTCGGCGCTGCCATCATGAACTATCGGTGGCAGGAGGCGGTAGGCAACGTTATATCCCTTCTGTACTGCGGGAAGAAGGTCTTCCTGAACGATGACAGCGACGTTTACCGCATGCTTAAAGACCAAGAAAACGCCGCGTACCTTGCCATCCCTATGAGCCAGCTGGCCGTGGAGGCGCTTTACTCGCCGCCGCTTGCATCTGACTGGGCGGCGCAGAAGAGGTACATAGTCAACCGCTGGGGCGAGGGGAGCATGTCCGTATTCTACCATCACCTTCTCGGCTGAACTGAGTCTCTAACGTGCGCGGGAAAGATCCGGGACACCGAATCTTTCCCGCGCTACTCGTGCCCGATATGCGCGGGGGCATCGTCGACCTGATCTCTTACTTTGCGGCTGCCGGCCCGCTCTCGTCCTCCGACAGATCCAGCCCCCCTTCCTCCACGAGGCGGTCCGGCTCGTCCTCCCCCTCCGACGGCTCGGCGTGTTCGGCGGGCATGTAGCCTATCCCCTTGCCCACTACGGCCATGATCTCGGCGATGATCTCCTTCTCCAGGTCGGGGGTCTTCTCCAGGAACTGCGCCACGGACTCCTTGCCCTGCCCGATGGTCTC
>JAISUL010000076.1 GCA_031272145.1 Synergistaceae bacterium | reverse complement strand
GCCGACGACATCTCGGAGCGCGTAAAGGGGGTTTGGAACATGAGGATGGTGCCGATCAGCGAGGTGCAGAATGAAATCTGGGCCGAAATGGCGAGGGAGGAGACCCTGAAGATAGGCCGACGGGAGGGCCGGCAAGAAGGCCGGCAAGAGGGCCGGCGGGAGGGCCGGCAAGAGGGCCGACTCGAAACGGCCCATAACATGCTTAAGGGCGGTATGTCACTCGACGATGTGCTCCGCTTCACCGGCCTCTCCCGCGAGCAGATCGCCGAAGTCTAGCGCGAGGAGGCAAGCGATGCCGCTGACGTGAGATGAGAACGAGGTTTGCACCCTGGCGTTCTCTCAGCGTCGCGATGACGACGCCATGGAGGATGCTCGACGGCAAGCCTGAGGCTAGACGCCGACGACATCTCGGAGCGCGTAAAGGGGGTTTGGAACATGAGGATGGCGCCGATCAGCGAGGTGCAGAATGAAATCTGGGCCGAAATGGCGAGGGAGGAGACCCTGAAGATAGGCCGACGGGAGGGCCGGCAAGAAGGCCGGCGGGAAGGCCGGCAAGAGAGCCGACTCGAAACGGCCCACAACATGCTTAAGGGCGGCATGTCACTCGACGACGTGCTCCGCTTCACCGGCCTCTCCCGCGAGCAGCTTGCCGAAAACTAGCGCGGGGGCCGCCAAGGCCGAGCTCGAGCTTAACGTCCGGGCTGCCGAGAAGATGGGCAAGCTCTACGACGCGCTCAAGGCCTGCGGCTACGACGACGGGTTCGTCGGAATCTACCTCGTGCGGCTGCTGTTTTGCCTTTTCGCCGACGACACCGGAGTATTCCCTAGGGACTCGTTCCTGAATTACGTCGAGAGCTCGCAGTGGGACGGGAGCGACCTGTCCTCTCGGCTGGCCAGGGTCTTCGAGGTCATGAACATGCCGGAGGACGTCCGAGCCAAAAGGACGCTGCTCTCTGCCGACCTCCGGCAGTTTCGCTACGTTGACGGCAGCCTGTTCAAAGACCCCCTGCCGACCGCCGACTTCGACGCATCCATGATGGCCTGTCTGAGGGACTGCTGCCTCTTCGACTGGAGCGGCATCTCGCCGGCCATCTTCGGCTCGCTGTTCCAGAGCGTGATGGACACGGCCGCCCGTCGGGAGTTAGGCGCACACTACACCAGCGAGGAGAACATCTTGGCGCTGATCGACCCGCTGTTCATGGACTCGCTGCGGGAGGAGTTTTCTGAAGTGAAGCACGCCCCCCAGGCTCTCCGCTCCTTCCACGACCGCGTGGCCTCGCTGCGTTTTCTCGACCCGGCCTGCGGATGCGGGAATTTCCTCATAATCGCCTACCGGGAGCTCAGGCGGCTGGAAACAGAGATACTGAAGATTCTGGCCGGCTCGCAGCGGGATGTCGATCTGAAGCCGCTGCTGAAGGTCAACGTCGGGCAGTTCTACGGGATAGAGATAGAAGACTTCCCATGCCATATAGCCGAGACCGGCATGTGGCTGATGGATCACCTGATGAACATCGAGGTGTCGGAGCTGTTCGGCCAGTACTTGGTGCATTTTCCTTTAGAGCGCGGGGCTAAGATCGTCCAGGCCAACGCGCTCAGGATGGACTGGGAGGAGGTCGTTCCAAAGGCCGAGCTAAACTACATCATGGGCAATCCGCCGTTCGGCGGCGGGCGGACAATGACTGCGAATCAGAAGGCCGACATGCTGGCAGTGTGGGGTGATGTAAAGAGTATCGGTAACCTGGACTACGTGACCGGCTGGTATCGCAAGGCCGCCGAGATGATGAGCGGCACGATAATACGGACGGCGTTTGTCTCGACGAACTCGGTGTCGCAGGGCGAGCAGCCGGCGATAATGTGGGGGCCGCTGTTCGAGCACGGGGTGGGGATAGACTTTGCGAGGCGCTCGTTCAAGTGGAGCAACGAGGCCAAGGGCAACGCGGCGGTGCACTGCGTGATCATCGGCTTCAGCGCGGCAGGAGGGTTTTCTAAGCCGAAGGCGATATACGACGGCGAGGCGGTAACCGCGGCGCGAAATATAAATCCCTACCTGGTGGACGCGCCGAACGTGCTCATCGAGAGCAGGACGAAGCCATTGTGCGACGTGCCGGAAATGGGTATTGGCAACCAGCCAATTGACGGCGGCAACTACCTTTTTACTGAGGCCGAAATGGCGGAGTTCATACGGGTCGAGCCGAGATCGGAGCGGTGGTTCAGGCCGTGGCTCGGAGCCGACGAGTTTATCAACGGCTACCGGCGCTACTGCCTGTGGCTTGGGGACTGCCAGCCGAGCGAGCTTAAGGAGATGCCGGAGGTCATGAAGCGCGTGGACGCGGTGCGAGCATTCCGGCTGGCCAGCAGGCGGGCGTCGACCCGCAAACTTGCTGAGACTCCTACGCGTTTCCAGACCGAGAACATGCCCAGCACGGACTATTTGCTCATTCCGCGCATATCATCGGATCGGCGTGCGTACATTCCGATGGATTTTATTTCGCCGGAGATTATGCCTAGCGACGCCACCCTTATAATCTCTGGCGCCACGCTGTACCACTTCGGCGTCCTCACGTCGAGCGTCCATATGGCGTGGACGCGGGCTGTGTGCGGACGGCTTGGGATGGGGTATCGATACTCCAAGGACGTCGTATACAACAATTTTCCTTGGCCCGACCCCGACGAAGAGCGCAGGGCGAGGATCGAGAGGCGGGCGCAGGGAGTGCTGGACGCGCGGAGCAGCGCCTCCTCCGAGCAGAGCTTGGCCGACCTGTACGATCCTCTGACCATGCCGCAGGAGCTTCTGGTGGCGCACAGGGCGCTCGACGCCGAGGTGATGGCGGCGTATGGTTTCGTGCGGCACGATGGCGAGACAGAAGAAAAAATCGTGGCGCAGCTTATTAAAATGTACGGAGGCAAGCTATGCCAATGACCGACCAGAGGCTGGACAGGAGTTGGAAGGACGTAATAACGCAGAACCCCGACGAGGCGCTGGAGTTTTTCACTCCATCCCTAGCCGCCGAGCTGGACCGCTCGCGGGAGATCGTCTCCTGCTTCCCCGAGCATCCGGCCGTGGGAGGCGCGTCGAACAAGGGCATGAGGGTTTCAGACATCTGCCTGCGCCTGCCCCTGCT
>JAISUL010000055.1 GCA_031272145.1 Synergistaceae bacterium | reverse complement strand
GAGCTCGACTGCCATCACCGGCAACGTGACGCTCAAGAACTCGGCCGGGACGACGATCACGTCTGTGCCGATGACGCAGCGGTCCGACGGCACGTGGCTCATCAACGCGCCCAGCACCGCGGACATCTCTCAGATTAGTCTGACCTTCACTCTGCCAGCAGGGGCGACCATTGTCCCTGGGAACGGCAGTCTTCAGGACTTCTCTGACGGCAAGACGGTTGTGTACATCGTTATCTCCGCGAACGCTAAGAACTACGCGGAGTATCAGGTGCGGCTCGTGACAGCCGGCGGTCAGACGTCGGAGCCTACGCTGGTGAACACGGACGTATCCGACTGGAAGCTCGACAAGTCCGAGAACGCGAACGGCAGCGTGACGTTCATAGTGGGGGTGCCTCTGGAGGATGAAACGGCCAGCCCAGACAGCGTAGATGTGGCTCTTGGCAGCGGGAGTTATTCCGGCGTGAATATCATAAAGTCGTCCGGCACGCTGCTGATAATGGGCACTGCGCCGAGCATGAGCGAGCTGCAGAAGATGAGCATCTCCAGCCTGACATGGACTCTGAACGGCAGCGAGTACAGCCAGACCATCGATCCACCCGTGACATACGAGGCCTTGATGGAGAGCAGCAGCATATCCGACGGGAACAGGAACGAATCTGCCGCGCCTTCCGACGAGGGCAGCGGCTGCGCGGTGCCGTTCTTGCCCTGGCCGTTCCTGGCAGCTCTGCTAGCGGCGGGAGTCGCGGCTCGGAGGAAGAGGTCTTAAGAGCTTAAGAAAGAGCGGCGCGGGGGCGATCTCCGCGCCGCTTATTTCTTATTTACAGTGCCAGCATTCCACGGATCACCGCGTCGCACCTCAGAACCCCGTCCGTAAACGCGCAGGGTGCGGCGCTTTCAAGCAGAGTCATGGGCAAGTGGGACAGCGGCTCCTTGGCGCGCGGGCGGAACGGCACCGTGGCGGGTGCGAAGCGCGTCGTTGGGAATTTTTCTTTGTGCGCGGCGAGTCTGCTCATCACGCAGTAGAGCTCGAAGCAGTCGAACAGCGACACGTGCGGCAGGCCCTCGATTATTGCCTCCTCCGCCCGCATCACCGCCGGCGGGGGGGCGAGCCTGTCCCGAACTATCGCCGCGGCCTCGCCCAGCTTCGGGTACTTATAGTCTCCCCCGCGCCCCTGCAGCGCGCAGTACTGCTTCAGTCCCTTCATCGAGCACCACCACATGAACGCGCCCTGAGCCATCTCCGGCAAGAACGACAGGTCGAAGGACAGGTTGTGAACCGCGATCCCGTCGACCTCCCAGCCCCCCCAGAAGTCCATCAGGTCTGGCCAGTCCTCCAGAAAATAGAGGGAGTACACAGGCGCGTGCCGCCGCAGAACCGCCAGCCGTTCGGCTGTGAGGCCGTGAATCCGCGCCGTGAACGGGTCAAACCGCTCCGCCGGAAAGTAGAACCGGTTGAACACGTCCAGCATCACGCCGCTCTCGTCGAACACGATCGAAGACGCCGAAAGAACCGACGCCCCCGCGCCGCCGTTGGTCTCGACGTCAAACACCGCCATGCGCATTGTTTTCTCCCCCTTCCCGCCGCGCCTTTGTGCTTATTGTACGAAGTAGTTTACATCAGCGGGGAGGGGAACGCAATATTCTGGCGAGGGGGGCTATTCGATCCCGGCCGACAGCATCCGCGACAGGAAACACTTCAACTCCAGTATCTCAGGACAGCCAAAGTCAAACGCGTGAACTGCAGCGGCCTCACCGATCTTGAGAGCAACGTACTCGTCGGTCAGAGAAAAGTAAGCGTGAAGCCGGTTCTTATGGGGACGTTTGAGCTTCAAGCGATCAATCATAGGGTTTACCGCTGAGAGAATCTCATCGGCGTCACTGGCGCGAGCGAGCGTCCTAAGGCACAAATCCTCCAGCGTGCCGTCTTCCGAACCGCTTTTTATGTCGGGCAGGATCAAGAAGCCAACCGTTCTTGCACCAGCGCGGTGAAAGTCGCCGGCCTTGGCCTGCAAAGGAACGTCAAAGCCGATTTCGTTCAGCGAATCGATCACTGACTTCCTTGCGCTCTCGGCAGATGCTTCGGCGTCGCGGATTATCGTGATAGTCTTGACGCGTTCATATCCCTCCATATTGACGAAATTAGGCAGATACTTGCGCAATTCGTTGATGCCGCCGAAGTTCATGGCCTGATACTCCTTGAATCTCTCGTCCTCAGCGCCGAACGCATTGAGCAGACTGATGACGTAATGTTTGCAGTCCGCACCCTCGCAGAGTATGATGTTGGACTTCTTGATCTCTTCGGGTTTAATGGCCACCTAACGAACCTCCAGCTCCGCCTCGACGGCAAACGCCAGGGATTCCCCGCTGAAGACGTGAGGGGTTATCTTCCTATTCTTGTCAGGTCCAAGGCGCACGCAGGACAGAATGCCGGAATTTTTCCCGTCCACGGCCGCTTCGACTGCGCCGCTTATGCACTCGTAGCTGTGAGTCGTGGCGAAGACCTGACAGCCCGTCTCCTTCGTCATGTTGAACACCAAATTCCAGAACTTCTTATGAAAGGAGTAGTGAAAGCCGTTCTCGGCCTCGTCTATCAGCAGCACGCAGCCTGGGGCGTCCAACATGCACATAAGCGTCGTGAGCAGCTTGTTTATACCGTCCCCCATGACACACAGCGGCATCTTAACGCCCCCTGCGGTTTTGGCGTAAACACGGTTGACCCCGCCGGACATGATCGAGAACAGGTCGGTTATCCCATCGTCCATAAATCTAAGCGCCTCTATGAGCCTGTCCTTTCTATCAGCCAGCATCAGTCTGCCGAAGCGCTCAGAGATGACGTTGGCCGGTTCACGCACGCTCTGACTTATATAATACATGTGCTCCAAAGCAGGGCGAACGGAACGAACTGGCGTGCATTCCACTCCAACGCTTTGAGTGGGGGCTATGACGTAGCGCCCCGATTCCTCGTAATCGCCATGTGTGTAGGAAAATTTCAGCGGATAAAGATTTTCCACGGCGGCCGGCAGCGGCAAAGGGGAATTCGCCATGCTCTCCAGCGCCGCAACGGCCGTGCCGCCGTCTTTCTGGAGGCTCAGAGTCAATCTCTTACCGTCTTTGCCGACCTCCACCTTGAGCTCTCCCGTCATGTCCATACCGCTGAAAAGGTGCTCCCAAAGAAGCTGGGGGGTCATGCCTATCATCTGATTGTCTCGCCACGCGTTTAGCTTGAAAAACACCCCAGGGTCGGCGTGGTCGAACAGCAGGAAAACGCCCTCCAGCAGGGTGGACTTCCCCGCGTTGTTCCTGCCCGACACCAAGACGACCGGCGTTATATCCCTCAGAGTGAAGTCCCTGAAGCACCGTAAGTTGTCGATATAAAGCTCTGTGATCATTCCGCCCCTCACCTATCCAGCATCGCGCTCAAAAACTCCCGCGCCCGCTGCGTCCTCGGGTGCGCGAAGAACTCCTCCGGCGGGGCGCTCTCCAGTATCTCGCCGCCAGCCATGAACACTATGCGGTCGCATATCTCACGCGCAAAGTGCATCTCGTGCGTGACCAGCAGCATCGTTATCCCGGTCTGCGCCAAGCCGCGTATCGCGTCCAGGACTTCCTTGATAAGCTCAGGGTCAAGGGCGGAGGTCGGCTCGTCGAATATCATCAGCCTCGGCTCCATCGCCAGCGCCCGCGCTATCGCAACGCGCTGCTGCTGGCCGCCCGACAGGCGCGTCGGGTAGACTTCCGCCTTGTCCCCAAGACCTAGCGACGCCAGAAGCGCCCGCGCTCGCTCCTCGGCCTCGGCTTTCGGGCGCCCCTTGACCTTGATCGGCGCCAGCGTTATATTATCCAGAACCTTCAGGTGAGGATAGAGGTTGAACGACTGCGACACCAGACCTATCTCCGTCCTCAGCCTGTTTAGGTTGGTGCCAGGCGCGTGAACCGACACCCCGTCGACCCATATCTCCCCAGAGTCGATGTCCTCAAGGGCGTTGACCGTGCGCACAAGCGTGCTCTTTCCCGCTCCGCTCGGCCCTATGAAGCCGAAGACCGTCGACCTCGGCACGTCAACCGACACGTTCCGCAAGACCTCTAGATGCCCGAAGTGCTTCGAGACGCCGCGAATCGACACCATTACGTCGCCGCTGTTCGTATCCATCTTAATGATCCATCCTGAATTTGCGTTCGCAGAGGGCGATTACCTGAGACAGGCCGTATGTTATGCAGAAGTAGAGCAGGGCCGTGAACGTCCATATCTCTATCGAGCGGAACGTCGTGGCCACCAGGTTTTTGGCGACCATCGACAGGTCAACTATCGAGATGACAGACACCAGCGAGGAGTCCTTGATAAGGATTATAAACTGCGACGCCATCGGGGGCAGCACCTTGCGAAGCGCCTGCGGCAGCACAACGTAGCGCATCATCTGGAAGTACGTCATGCCGGACGCGCGCGCCGCCTCGCTCTGGCCTCTGGGGACGGACTGGATTCCAGCCCTGACTATCTCGGCCACGAACGCGCCGGAGAAAATCCCAAGCCCAGTGATGGCCGACCAGTACGGCCCAAGCCGCATGAAGCGCCCAAGGACGAAGAAAATCCATATCAGCAGCACGAGAAGCGGCACGCCGCGGAAAAACTCGACGTAAACCGCGGCAACGGCGCGCAGAGGGCGGGAGCGCGCAACCCTCATGAGCCCTGCCACGGTTCCTATTGGTATGCTTACCAACAGGGCCATAAACGAGATCGTCAGAGTCATGCGCACCCCGCCCATAAAAAGGGGCAGGTTTTGATATATGACCGCCCAGTTCATATCCATGATGCGGCTCTAGTCCAGCTCCTTAAGCCAGTCCCGGCTCTCCATCCACTTGGCGCGCGAGGCAAGTTCCTTCGGGCTGCCCTTGTACTGGAAAAGGAAGGAGTTCAGCCACTGAACCATCGCCTGGTCACCGAGGCGGCAGGGGATACCGAGGTTTTCGAGGCTGATGAGCTCGTGCACTCCTCTGACTTTGTCCGGGTAGCGAGCCTCGTAAACTATCACGCCGGGCTGGTCGTAGATTATCGCGTCGACCTGCCCGTTCACGAGGGCAAGCGCCGTGTCGGGGAAACCCGTGAAGTGCACCACCTCGGCGTTCTTCACGATCGCCGCGGCGAGCAGAGCGCTGGTCTGACCCTGAGGCGTCGCGATCTTCTTGCCCTTCTTGTCAACGTCCTTCCAGCTAGTGGTAGTGGTGTCGCTGGCGGGAAGCATGAGAACCTGCCCAGTCTCGAAGTAGGGGTTGGAGAAGCTGACAGTCAGGGCTCGCTTGCCCGTTATGGACATGGCGGCGAGGATGATGTCAATCTCGCCGGTCTGAAGCGCCGGGATGAGCCCCGAAAACTCGAACTGCCGGAACTCCGCCTTGACGCCCAGGGCCTCGGCGAGCGCGTTGCCCACGTCGATGTCGTAGCCGATGAACTCGCCCTTCTTGTTCACCATCTCAAACGGGTAGTACCCCGGCGCAGTGCCGATGACGATCTTCCCGGCCTTGACGACCTTGTCAAGCGTCCCATCAGCGGCAAACGCCGTACCAGCGGCGAGGAGAAGCGCAAGCGCAAGAAGCATAAGGAAAAACTTTTTCATAAACAAAACAACCTCCTTAAAAATTAAAAGCGGTAATCAAGCCCCGCTCTCGTACCCGGAAAAGACCCGGCCATCAGGCGCCGGTGCTGCTGTATGCCATCACACGGCGGCGCGTTACGAAGTTCAGCCACACGTCCGTTAGCTTGGGGTTGCCAACCCCTTCGGGGCCGTCGCCCCCCTTGGCGTTCTCGGTGAGTATCTCAGGCGCGACGTAGCGGACGCGCTCTATCAAAGCGTCGAACGAACCTGACTCAAGCGCCAGCGGAATGTCGTCGTTTGCGGCGACCCATACGCCTACTTCGTCATCCTACGTGATGACGACCGTATATTCGGCAGTTTGGTTACTCATGCCGCGCCTCCTCAGGCTCCTAGATCGGATCCCGCTCAAGAAACGCCGTCATGCAGTGGATGGCGCCGTAGCCCTTCATTAACTCGTCGACCTCGGCCTCGATTACCTCGACGCCGTTGCGCTCAAGCACGGCCTTCGTCATCGGGTTGCCCTTGGCCATCACAACTCGGCCAGGCTCCAAGGCCACGCAGTTCATGGCGGCACCGGTCTTGACCTCGGCAACGGACGGCGCCTCTATGATGGTAAAGCCCTTCTTCGTCAGAGACTTGACGACGTCGTAGGGCACCTGCCAGGGGAAGATCAGCGCCTTCTTGCGGTCCACTATGTTCATCAGGCCGTCGAGGTGCGCGTGTCCCCACGGAATCTGGAAGCTGATAGTGTTGACGCCCATCCACCTCAAGACCTCGTACACCTGATAGACCCCGTCGGAGTTCGACCTGACGCCGGTGCCGAGAATTATCGTCTCGCGGTCGACCCACATCCCGCAGGCTCCCTCGAACACGCCCTTGCCCGATATGGTGCGCACGATGGGGCAGCCTATTCTGCCAAGCGCGCCTGACACAGCCCGCTCCTCGCCCCGCCGGAACGCCGTGGCCTGACGGCAGACTATGGCGCCCTCCGGCGTGCCAAGCACGTTGTCCCGCATGAAGATGGCGTTTGGCCTGTCCGCGCGCTGCTCCTCAACGTAGAACACGTCTACCCCGTTAGAGCGGTAGATGTCGGCCAGAGCGTCGTGCTGCTCCCTCGCCCTCTGCGGGTCCATTACCTCCTTCCAGCGCCAGTCGGCTGGGTTCTTGACGGCCTCGATCTCCGCCCCAGGCCGACGCATAAGCACAGCCCGCAGCTTCCCAACCTCGGACGACACGCTCCACTTCCGCCCCCAAGCCGAGACCAAGTTCTCCTCGAACGACGACTCGTCCGCAAACCACTTCTCGCCGTAGTCCGACGAGTCAACCTTAAAATCCAGCGCGTTTCCCATAAAAGCCGCAGCCCTCCTTTGGGGGTCACCCCCCTCGAAACCAGTTGTTGGCGAGTTACGGCACTATTTTACACAAAAAACACGAAAATGAAAATAGTTTTTCCTAAAAATCCCGGCGCGGCTGTATGCTACAATTTCCACAATTTTTTCCGGGAGGTCGCATCGAAATGATCGGCATCGAGAAGGTACGGGAGGCGCGCGAACGGATCAGCACGGCGGTTCGGCGCACGCCACTTTTGAGGGCGGAGAGGCTCGACGCGCCTCTGGGCTGCGAGGTGTGGCTCAAGCCGGAGAACCTCCAGATAACGGGCTCGTTCAAGGTCAGGGGCGCCATGAACAAGATTCTCTCCATGAGCCCAGACGAGCGGGCGCGCGGCGTCATCGCGGCGTCGTCCGGCAACCACGCCCAGGGGGTCGCGTACGCGGCGCGCGCGCTGGGCATCAAGGCCGTGGTGGTCATGCCGGTGCACGCGCCTCTGACGAAGGTCGAGGGGGCGAAGGCGCTCGGGGCCGAGGTGGTGCTCTGCGGCACGACGGGCGCGGAGCGTTACGCCAAGCTCTACGAGCTCAAGGCGCTGCACGGGTACTCGGTGGTGCACTCCTACGACGACCCGGAGCTCATCGCCGGCCAGGGCACGGCGGGCCTGGAGACAGCCGAGGACCTCCCTCTGGCCGACACCGTGGTGGTGCCGCTGGGTGGCGGCGGCCTCCTCGCGGGCGTGGCTCTGGCCATCAAAGAGTCCTCCCCAAGGCGCGTGCGCGTGGTGGGGGTCGAGCCCAAGGGCATCGCCCGCTACACGGCGAGCCGCGCGGCGGGCAGACCGGTCGAGGTGGAGACGGGTGCAACGCTGGCCGACGGCCTCATGATAGCCAAGCCCGGCGAGCACACGTGGCCGCTCATCGAGAAGTACGTCGACGAGGTCGCGACGGTCTCGGACGAGTCCATAAAGAGGGCGATGTCGGAGGTGGTCTTCAAGGCCAAGCTGCTGGTCGAGCCGAGCGCGGTGGTGGGCGTTGCGGCGGTGCTTGAGGGCACGGTCAAGGTGAACAGAGGCGAGCGGGTCTGCTTCCTGCTCTCCGGCGGGAACATAGATTCGGGGAAGCTGAAGGAGCTTTCTTAGGTACAGCCCGGGGGGAGGCTGCCGCACGGCAGCGAATCCTCCCGGATTTTTCGGGGTATGAGACCCCAAAGTCCGGGAAAATAGCGAAAATCCCTCAGGATTTTTTGCTGCACCCCCGCCGAATGATGTCCTACTTTTTGGGAACAGTCGTCCCAGCGTTGAGAGCCTTCCACACCCTCTTCAAAACCGCGGCGCACGAATCAGGCAGCAGGCCCCTCACGCGAAGCCACAAGTACAGCCTCCCGTACCACGCGACGCCTGGATCTTGTTTTGCCGAATGGCCGCAAAATAAAGGGATAGAAAGCTCTCTCTCTCTCTCTCTCTCTCTCTCCGTACTTCTCGCGGATGATCCGCTCGGTGCCGCGCAGCACCCTTTCGGGCACTTCGTAGCCCCAGGGGAAAAAGAGGCTCCTGAACACGTCCGTGATGTACCGATGGGTGTCCTCGTTCACCTGGAACGCCCCGATGTTCGGGTGGGCGTATCCGCCTATGAACTCCGACAAGGTTATCTTGTC
>JAISUL010000009.1 GCA_031272145.1 Synergistaceae bacterium | reverse complement strand
CCAGAACGAGAGCTTCTGGGCGTCCAGCGGGCTGTTCGAGTACGTCCAGATATTCGTGATCTCGAACGGGACTATCACGAAGTATTACTCCAACACCACGCGCCGCCGCCATGTGGACGAGGCGATCGGAACGCGGCACCGAGCTAGGGCAAAGACCAGCAACAGCTTCTCGTTCACCAGCTACTGGGCGGACGCAAAGAACAGGCGCGTTCCTGACCTCGTGGATTTTACTAAGACGTTTTTCGCGCGCCACACGCTGCTGAACGTCCTGACTAGGTACTGCGTGTTCACCTGCGAGAAAGCCCTGCTCGTCATGAGGCCGTACCAGATCGCGGCGACCGAGGCCATACTGTCGCGCATCCGCACCTCTACCAACTGCGGCAAAACCGGCACGGTGGAGGCGGGGGGCTACGTTTGGCACTCCACAGGGTCGGGCAAGACCCTGACCAGCTTCAAGACGGCGCAGCTTGCCACGCAGCTGGAGTACATCGATAAGGTTCTGTTCGTGGTCGACCGCAAAGACCTCGACTACCAGACCATGCAGGAGTACGACCGCTACGCGAAGGGCGCGGCCAACGGCAACGTGTCGACTAAGATACTTCAGAGGCAGCTTGAAGACCCACAAGCCCGAATCATAGTCACCACCATACAGAAGCTTGGGGTGTTTATCTCGCGGAACGCCGGGCACTGCGTGTTCAAAAAGCACGTCGTGCTCATATTCGACGAGTGCCACCGCTCGCAGTTTGGGGATATGCACCGCGCTATCGAGAAGGCGTTCAAGAACTACCACATCTTCGGCTTCACAGGCACGCCGATCTTTGCCGACAACGCGAGAGGCACGCACACGACCGAGGGGACGTTCGGCGGGCGGCTGCACGCGTACACAATGGTGGACGCCATCAACGACGGCAACGTGCTGCCGTTCCGCGTGGACTACGTGAACACCGTGAGGGCGAGGGACGACGTGCAGGACAAGCAGGTTCCTGGCATAGACACCGAGAAGGTCATGAACGACCCGAAGCGCATAAAGCAGGTCGTTGACTACGTCCTCGAGCACTTCGACCAGAAGACCTCGCGCAACAAGTCATACACGCTGAATGAACGCCGATTGACGGGGTTCAACTCCATATTCGCCGCGGACTCGATACCAGCGGCGATGAGGTACTACAAGGAGTTCAAGCGCAGCAGCAAGGCTGGCCTGAAGATAGCGGTTATATTCAGCGCCGGAACAGCAGACCCCGACGGGCAACCGGACGACATGATGCCGGACGGTGTGCTGCCGGACGAGAGCTTCGACACCAGCGGGCTGGACGCTGATGCGCGCAGCTTTCTTAGGGGCGCGGTGGCGGATTATAACAGGATGTTTCAGGCTAACTTCGACACGTCCGGCGAGAGTTTTGAGAGCTACTACAAGAACGTGTCGAAGCGGATGAAGGAGCGCGAGCTTGACATACTCATAGTTGTGAACATGTTCCTGACTGGCTTCGACGCGGCGACGCTGAACACCCTGTGGATTGACAAAGACGTCAGACGGCACGGGCTGATTCAGGCGTTTTCCCGCACCAACCGCGTGCTCAACTCCGTGAAGGGCTTCGGCAACATCGTGTGCTTCCGTGAACTGAAGGCGGCAACGGACGAGGCCATCGCGCTTTTCGGCAACGAGGACGCGCGCGGCATAATTCTGCTCAAGCCGTATGGGGAGTATTACGAGGAGTACAAGGCGCTGATAGGGGAGCTGACTGAGATGTATCCTATCTCCGCCTTTGATGACGCCGCGTTCGGTGAGCAGGCAAAAAAGTGCTTCGTCAGCCTCTACGGAAAGATTCTGAAGCTCAGGAACATCCTCTCCGCGTTTGACGACTTCGACGGCCACGAGATTCTGTCTGAGATGGACTTTCAGGACTACCAGAGCCGCTACATCGACGTATGGCGCGAGATGAAGGGCAGCGGCGGGCCGGCAGACATGGAGGACATCAGCGGCGACGTGGTGTTCGAGATGGAGCTGGTCAGGCAGGACGAGGTGAACATCGACTACATCCTGATGCTGGTCGAGAAGTACCGCGCCTCTCACTGCTCAGACAAAGCCGCTCGCGACGCGGCGCTCAGGGCGGTCGGCGCGTCTGTGTCGCTCAGGAGCAAGAAGGAGCTGATAGAGCGGTTCATCGAGCGCGTGACGGTCTCCACTGACGTCAAATCCGACTGGCGCAAGTTCGTAGAGGAGAACAAGACCGCCGACCTAAACGACATAATCAAGTCGGAGGGGCTTAAGCCCGATGAGACGAAGGCGTTCATGAAGATGTGCTTCAGCGACGGCGAGTTAAAGGAGATCGGCACGGACATAACGAACATCCTGCCGCCTATGCCGCGCTTCGGGGGGAACAACGATTACGCCGTTATGAAGCAGAGGGTGATACAGAAACTGCGGGTCTTCTTCGAGAGGTATCAGGGGCTGTAGAGCAGCGAGGGACAGTCCCCTACTCCCTCACCCTCAGCACCCGGCGCCGGCACTCCGGCAGGCTCTCCAATATCCTCCAATCCGCCCGGTCGGCGGCGCGGCCATCCAGCAGCACCACCTTCCCGTGGTCGTTCACCCCGCGTATCAGCCTCCCCACCGCCTGCCTCAGGAATATCTTCGCGTTCGGCAGAGTCGAGTCCATGAACGCCCGCCTTCCCTCCAAGGCGCTGCGCGCCTGAACTATCGGGTCGTGCGGGTGGGGGAACGGAATTCGGTCTATTATCACCTGCGTCAGGCCCTCGCCGGGGACGTCGACGCCCTCGCGGAACGACACGCTGCCGACCAGCACCGACGTCTCGTCCTCCCTGAAGCGGCGCAGTAACTCGCCGGGCGGCATGTCACCCTGAACCAGCGTGCCGTATTGCCTTTGGCGCGAACGCAGCTTCGCGGCCACGGCGCGCACCAGCCTCATCGACGACAGCAGAACTAGCGACCTCCCGCCGTTCGCGTCGCACAGGCGCTCCACAACCCTGCACACCCTGCCGGCGTAGCTCGCGTCCACGACTGGCACGCCGACGTTTACTATTATTAACTCCATCTGCCTCTTGTAGTCGAACGGGGACTCGACCACCAGTGTCTTATCAGGCGCAACGCCGGTCTCCCTCGTCCAAAACGAAAAATCGCCGGCCACGGAAAGAGTTGCGGACATAAAGATGACCTTCTTTGGCGCCTCCCTTTCCAACGCGCCACTCACTATCTCGGAGCAGACCACCGGCGCGCTGGCGAGGGCGTGCTCCTCCATCCAGTAGCCCCATTCGGGATATTTGTCTACCGACAGGCACCAGAGCACCTTGCTGCGGTACTCCTTGACCTGCTCCAGCCATGTGGCGACGGCTGCCGCTTCGCCAAGTGAGGCCTCGTCGAAGCCGCCCGATGAGTACTTGTCCTCGAAGCGGCGAAGAACGAGTGAAAGGGCGTCTATTTTATCCGCCATCTCCTTGCCTTTGTGGAGCACCTCCTCGTCGCGCTCGGATATGCCCTCGCCTCTGCCGTACCTGAGCGCCGCGAGCTCGAACACCGCATTCCGAGTCGTCTGGCACGCCTCGGCATGTTCGCGCAGCGCCGGCACGTCGATGCCCTCGCGCGCAAGAAAGGGCTCGAAGGCCGCCACCGCCCTTGGGGCCAGCAGGGCAGCTCCGTCGGCGTTGGCGGCCTCGATCTTCGCCGCGCTTCGGGCCGCGTCGGGGATCCGATGCGCCTCGTCGCACACCAGCCAGTCATACGCCACGGGAAACGACCCCTTCGCGCTCATGATGTGTGAGAAAAACAGGTGGTAGTTCGCGACCTTCACCCGCCAGTCCTGGGCCTCGCGGAGCAGCCTCACCACGAAGCAGCGGTTCCTGAACGGGCAGCCCGTGCCGAGACAGCCTTTGGCGTCCGCCGACACGCGGAACAGCGCCGCGCTGCCGACGGGCAGAGCCAGCTCCGCTAGGTCGCCCGTCTCCGTCTCCTCGACCCAGCGCCTGAGGTCTATCGGGGCGCCGTCCTTGCCCTGCAGGTAATTGGTCATAGACGCGGCCCGCCTTATGCAGACGTAGTTCCCACGCCCCTTCAGCAGGCCGTACGTGAAGTCGGCTCCTATCATCGACCTGAGCTTCGGGAGGTCTTTCTCTATGAGCTGCTCCTGAAGCGCTATGGTCGCCGTGAGGAACAGTATCTGCTTGTCCTCGGCAGGCGCGCGAATCAGCGCTGGGATCAGAGCGGCGAAGGTCTTGCCGACGCCGGGCGGCGCCTCGGCCGCCATGACGAATAAGGACGAGTCAGTCAAAAAATCGTCCACGGTCCGCGCGAGCGTCACCTGCTGAGGCCTGTGCGTGTAACCCCTGAAGCGGCGCTCCAGCACGCCGCCCGGCGCGAAGAACCTCTCCCAGCCCTCCATCATGTGCCCCGCATGCCCGCCTAATTCGGCTGTGTACGCGACGTGCGGGCCTTGCCGTCGTGCACGATCACGAAATGATACGCGTCGCCGCGCTTGACCTGTATGGTCGCCTGCGGCACCATCTCCTGCCACTGCGGGTAGTAATAACTGTCGACCACCTTGTTTCCGTAACGGCTAAAACTGCAGCCGTAGTTTGACGCGTACTTTTTGCTCTCCTGCGGGCTTTGCCACATGAACTCGACGTAGTCACGGGCAGGGCTGGGCGGACACATCAGGATAAACGTCCTGCCGGATCGATTCGCCGTGACGGACGAGAGCACGATGTACGCGGCAAGCGCGCGCGCCTCCTTTTCGACCGTCGCGTCGTCGCTGGGCGCAGCTAGGGCAAGCGCTCCAAGCAGAGTCAAGATGACCGCCATAGCCACGACAACCTCCAGAAGGGAAAAGGCGCGGCCCCGCCGTGTGGGAAAAATGCGGGGCCGCTGGGCTTTACGCTGCATTTAGTCCGAGGCCGAAGACCTTGAGGTTCTCGGACAGAAACTTCGGAGGGGAGAGCGTTTCGAGGGCGGCAGTCAGCGGGGCCTCTTCGCATCCCTCGATCTTCATTCCGGCGGCTGCGCCTAGGATGAGGACGTTGAGGAAGAGGTACGCCCCCTTCGCGTGCTCGTCCAGTATGTCGAAGCCCCTGAAGCCGCATACTCTGATCCGCCTGTCGGCGATGTAGCGCTTGAGGTGCACGTTCTCAAGCATGGAGGGGTCGTCAACGTTCACGAGGAAGGTGCCTCCCTCGTGCAGGAAGGGCAGGTTTCGTATGCCCTCCTTTTGGTCGAACGCCATAACGACGTCGGCGTGTCCCTCGGAGATCAGCGGGCTGCTGAAGTCCCCGATCTTGAAGTGGCTGATGACGGAGCCGCCGCGCTGCGCCATGCCATGAACCTCGCTGCCTATGATGGGCAGCCCCTTGTCTATCGCCGCGCGCGCTATTACGCGGCTGGTGAAGAGTATCCCCTGCCCTCCGACGCCGACGATGATGTACTGAGTTCCGGCCATAACCGCACCCTCCTTTTCAAGCGGCCTCAACGATGGCGCCGCGCGGACACACGACTCGGCACACGCCGCAGGACACGCAGCCACGCCGGTCGACCTCGGCCTTCTTCTTGGCCGCGTCGAAGGTCAAGCCAGGGCAGCCGAAGTTCGTTATGCAGAGGCGGCAGCCGACGCAGCGCTCGGCGTCCACCTTCACCGGCACGACGCTCTGAGGCACTCGGAGCAGCATGCACGGGTGCCGGAAGATCACCACGGCCGGCGTCCTGTTTGCCTTTGCGCTTTCCCAGGCCCGCGTCACAGCGTCCGCGCCCGCCGCCACGTCGTAGGCGTCCACGGCCTCGACGAACTTCACGCCGCAGCCCCTCGCCACGGCCTCGATCGAGACGGCGCTGCCCTCGTCGCCCTTGCGCACCTTGCCGGAGAGCCCAGGGTTGGACTGGCCGCCGGTCATCGCCGTCACGCGGTTGTCCAGCACGCACAGCACGAACGAGTGCCTGTTGTAGACCGCCGACACGAGCCCGGGAATCCCCATGTGGAAGAACGTCGAGTCGCCGAGCGTAGCTATGATGGGGCGCTCCTGCCCCGAGACCGCGTGAGCGATGTGGAAGCCGGAGGACATCGTGACCGACGCCCCCATGCACAGCGAGCTGTCGATGCCGTTCTGGTTCACGGCAAGAGAGTAGCAGCCTATGTCGGACGGGGCGATCCCGTTGGGGAACGCCTTGCGTATGGCGAAGTACGAGGCGCGGTGAGGGCATCCGGCGCATAGCTGAGGCTTGCGCGGCTCTATGCCGAGCTCCTTCATGGCCGCGTCGAGCTCGGACGAGTCCGCCGCGCTCGGACGCTCGTGGAGCAGAGGAAGCACTATCCCCTCGATGACCTCTGGCAGCAGCTCGCCCGCGCTCGGCACGACGCCGTCCCACCTGCCGCTGACCCTCTCGCGGTTCATGAGCTGGGTCTCGATGACGGGGTACGTCTCCTCCAAGACGAGCACCTTCTCGTGCCTGTCGATGAAGCTGTTCACGAGCTTGTGGGGGAGCGGGTACGGCGTGCCTATCCTCAGGATGTCGACGTCGGTGCGCCCGCGCGTGATGTCCTTCAGAGTGGCGAAGCTCACGCCGGAGCATATTACGCCGAGCTTGGCCTCGCCGCCGCCCTTGACCTCGTAGTTGTACCTGCTGGTCTCGAACTCCTCGCGTATCTCCTCGATCCTCAAGTTGTGGAGCGGGTGGTTCTTCTTGACCGTGACGGGGAGTGCGACCCATCGCGACACGTCGCGCTCGAACTTCACCGGCAGGCCCGGCTTAACCGACGAAACCGGCTCGATGGCCTGCCTGCAGTGGGAGACTCGCGTGGTGGGGCGTAACATGACTATAATCTCGTGCTTCTCGGAGAGGGCGAATGCGTCGTAGACCATCTCGCCCGCCTCCACCGCGTCGGATGGGTCGAGGCACGGCACCTTCGCGAACATCGCGAACATGCGGCTGTCCTGTTCGTTCTGGGAGCTGTGAGGGCCTGGGTCGTCCGCCGACACGAGCATCAGGCCGCCCTTGAGCCGGTAGTAGGCTGCCGTCATAAACGAGTCCGCCGCGACGTTCAGCCCGACCTGTTTCATGACGACGCATGCCCTTGCCCCTGCGAACGACGCTCCCACGGCCATCTCGAACGCGACCTTTTCGTTGGCCCCCCATTCGATCGCCATCGCGGCGCCGAGCCTGTCGGCTGTAGAGGCGACGAACGGGAGTATCTCTGACGAGGGGGTGCCTGGGTAGGCCGTTGCGACCTGGCATCCCGCGGCCACTATCGCCTGAGCGATGGCCTCGTTCCCCAAAAGCGGAGTTTTACCGTAGAAGGGAACCTCCGTGTTGTCCGAACCGTCTTTGCTCATATGCAACACCCTTTCATGGTGAAAAATACCGTCTGCCGAATGGACCTTTACGCGAGAGTATATCACGGGAAGGGGAGTGAGTTTGTTATGATGTTTCGGGGGGTGTTGTGTCATGGAGCTTACCGACGAACAGCGGGCGTTTTTGCTGGGTGTGGCGCCGCGCTACATATGGTGGAAGACGCCCGACGAGGCCATGCTGTATCCCATGAGGATATTGGCGCAGATCATGAACTTCGGGATTTGGGACGACTGGTGCGACATGAGCGAGCGCTTTTCCGTCCCCGAACTGGCTGACGTCCTGAACAAAGCCGAGGCCGGCTGGTTTAACCCGCGCTCATGGAACTTCTGGCACCGCCGCCTTGGCGATATATGGGAAAGCGCGGTTCTCGCCATGCGAAAGTGCGAAGGCTCTCACTTGGTTCAAGGACGGTGACCTGAGCGGCCTCCTCCAAGCCGACAGGGACGTTCTGACCAGCGCCGTGGATGGCCTGAGGCTGCAAAAATTGCCGGGCGTCCTGAGGGCGTCGGAGAAACTCACGGGCTAGCGCCAAATAAAAAAGAGCCCCCGCTAAAAAAGAGCCCCCGCTGGCTTGCGGGGGCTTTGCTTATGCGTCTTGCGCTTTTCCTGACGCTACTTCGGCGAGATGGGGAACGCGCCTGGGAAG
>JAISUL010000094.1 GCA_031272145.1 Synergistaceae bacterium | reverse complement strand
TGGGAAGCCTAGCTTGTCTATCTTGGCCGCTGTCGACGCCGCTTCGCTCTGAGTAGCGCAGCTTACCACCACTCTGTACTTCGAGCCTGACGCCACGACCGAGGCGCGGTACCCGGCCTGCTTGAGCTTGGCGGCGGCGTCGTTGGCCGCAGCGCTCGTGGAAAGGGCGGCGGCCTGAACCGTCCAGCCCGACTGCGCAGTCGGCTTAGTGGCCGGTTTGGGCGCTGGCTTGGCCACTGGCGCCGGCTTTGGCGCGGGCGCTGGCTTGGACGCCGGCGGCGTTTTCGCGCTCGCTTTCTGCTGCGTCGGAGTGCTCGCCGTCGCGGTTATCTTGACCGGGGGTGGCGTCTCGTTGTACGGCACAGCCAAAACGACCTTACTGCTCTGGCTGCTCTGACTGCTCGCCGGAACAGAGGACGCCTCGCTCCGCGGCGCGGGGCTGACGACGGAGACGACGGGGGCGGCATAGGCGGCGGGGGTGGGAACAGTGTCGACATGTTCGGCCTGCGAGGCCTCGGGCTGAGCGGCAGCGACGGCGGTGACAGGGCCGCTGTACTCGACGGGCGACACCGGCACTCCGGCTATCTCCACGCCTCGCGCCTCGGCCATGACCGGCAGCGCACGGGCAGCCTCGGGCTGCAGGTCTGACCCGAAGAACAGCTTGCCGCACACAAGTAACAATCCCACGCCCATGATTCCTATGAGCGGCAGCATGACATCCCCTAAGGACAGCCCCGACCCTCTTGGTCTAAAGCGTCCGTTTTTAACGGCTTTTTCGCGCTTGCGCACGATGAGGACTCCCTTCCTATTTATAGCTGAAGACCTACTTCTTTCCGCCCTTGAGCCGGAATATCGTAGGGGTGTCGTAGCCTGTTCTGTTGGGCATGTCCTGAAACAGGTCCTCGGGACTGCCGTCTTGCGCCGGCAGGGGGATGCGTCCCGTTCCCTTGGTCCAGACCGACGGCCCTCCCTTGGGCAGCTTGCCGCCGGAGTCGCCGCCCTCCATGCCGTTGAAGCCGGTCGCTATGACTGTGACCTTCACAACTCCGCCCATGTCCTCGTCGATGGTGTGGCCGAATATGATCTGGGCGTCCTCCACTGCCGCCGCGTTTATTATGTCCGCGGCCTTGCTTATCTCGAAAAGGGTCAGCTCGGAGGTTCCCGCTATGTTTATCAGGATCCCCTTCGCGCCGCTGATCGGCATGGACATCAGAGGGGACTTGATGGCGGACTTGGCCGCGAGCTCGGCGCGGTTGTCCCCTTCGCCGGTGCCTATGCCCATTATGGCCGAGCCGGACTGCTGCATGACGGTTCTGATGTCCGCGAAGTCGACGTTGATCAGGCCGGGCTTGAGGATCAGGTCGGTCACGCCCTGGACGGCCTGGCGCAGCACCTCGTTGGCCATCTTGTAGGCGTCGGTGCTCTTGGTCTTCTCGTTGACGACGTTGAGAAGCCGGTCGTTCTCGACGACCAGGAGCGCGTCCACCTTGTCCTTGAGCCTGACTATGCCGTCCTTGGCCACGCTTATGCGCGTGCGGCCCTCGAAGCTGAACGGCGACGTGACGACGGCCACGACGAGGCTGCCGTTCTCCTTGGCGATCTCGGCTATGATGGGCGCCGCTCCGGTGCCGGTCCCGCCTCCCATGCCGGCGGTCACGAAAACCATGTCCGCGGCGTTTATGAAGTCGCGTATGCGGTCTATAGACTCCCTCGCCGCCTCCATACCGACCTGCGGGTTGGCACCGGCGCCGAGGCCCTTGGTCAGCTTCTCGCCAAGGATGATCTTGTTCGGCGACCTGTTCACGCCAAGTGCCCTGGAGTCCGTGTTGGCCGCGACGTACTCGACCCCCTCCAGCCCGCTGTCGATTATATGGTTAAGCGCATTGCCGCCGCCGCCGCCCACGCCGAACACTAGGATGCGCTCCCGCTGTTTCGGCATCGGCGGTTCAGGAATGTGAAACACCTGATCCTGCTGCCCCATTTGTATGCCCCCCGGCGCGCCTTCTAGAAAAGTTCCTCGAAAGCCTTTTTGATTTTCCCTATAAAATTACCCATAGTACTCTCTTTTTTTCCGCCCCCGAAGGTTGGCCCGACTGGCTCGTCCTCCTCCGGGACGTACCCGCCGCCGCGCCCGTTCCATTGCAAATCGGGCGGGTCTATGAACTTGTACGGGCTGCGCTCCTTGCTCAGGATGTAGCGTATCGTGCCGATAGCGCCGACGTAGCTCGAATCGGAGCGGCCAGGCGGCATTTGGTAGTAGTCCCTGGGGTCGGCCACCCGGACGGACGTCTTGAAGATGCTCGCGAGGAGAACGTCTATCTCCGGCATGTTGGCCACTCCGCCTGAGAGCACCACGCCCGCCGGAAACTGGTCAGGGTCCCGGTCGGGAACCATCGACAGCACGTTGTCGCCGAACAGCTCCTCCAGCCGGCACTGTATTATCTCAAGAACCTTGGCGCGGTCGACCGTGTTTCCGCTCGGCGCCCTGCCAGAATCGTCAATTCCGGCGCTGAACACGCGCTTCTTGAGCTCCTCCGCCTTCTTGATGGAGAGGCCAAGCACCCTGGCGAGGTCGTTCGTGATGTGGTCGCCGCCGATGGGTATCACGCCGATTTTCACGGGGCACCCGTCTTTATAGAACGTGAGGCCGGTCACGCCGCCGCCTATGGATATGGATATGACGCCGGCCCGCATCTCGTCCTCGGTCAGTGCGCCAAGGGCAGCGGCCAGCGGCTTTATGACGAGGCCGTCGACCTCGACGCCGGCCGCCCTGACGCAGTTCACCACGTTGTGGGCGTACTGCATGGGTATCGTCACCGTCTGGAGGTCCATCTCGAGGCGCGTGCCGGTCATGCCGAGCGGGTCGTCTATGCCGAAGTTCCCGTCGATGGAGTAGCGGATCGGTATCGTGTGAAGAGATATTCTATTTGAGGGGATCGATATGCCGCTTCGGGCTGTGTCGATGAGGCGCTCGATGTCGTCGGCCTCTATCGGGCGCGGGACTCCGCCGAGCGAGATCATGCCGGGGGACATCACGCTGCCGATGTCGACGGCGTTGAAGGAGACGACCGCCTGATCAAGGCGAAAGCCCACGATGTTCTCGGCGTCTCTGACGGCACTCCGCACGGACCGCACGGCTTGATCCAAATTAACTATCAGGCCCTTACGGATACCCTGAGAGGGAGCCGAGCCTATGCCGACTATGTGGACGGCCTCACGCGAACGGAGATCCCTCTCCGCCACGATGACGGCGATCTTCGTAGTGCCGACCCCAAGCCCCACCAAGGTATCCGGCTTCTTGAACAATTATTCCGAACCCCTTTCCGCTTCCGTAGCAGAGTGAGTAGAGTGAAACTTTTACCGAGTTCTTTCAGCGTCGGTACCCGCGCCGCTCACCACTATTTTGTTCCTGTACGTCGCGTCGACGAAGTGACTGCCGCCCTCTCTGAACAGGCTCTCCAGCAGGCGCCCCAAAACCTCGCCGAACTCACCGCCTCGGTTTTGGACGCTGACGACTATCTCCTGCCGCCCGCGCACCAGCCTCAGCCTGAACACGTCCTCGCCCGCAACTCGGTCGGCGTAAACCTCGGTGACGTCGCTGAACCAGCTCTCGCCGCCGAAGTTGACCATGAAGGCCTCCACCGGCTCGATCGGAAAGACCGATGGAAACACCCCCGACGGGGTTCGCCCTGCCCCCGCCACGCCCAAAGCCCGCTCCGACTCCGTTCCTATCCAAGCAAAACGCCACAGGGGCTTCTCCGGCAAACGCAAGCCGGGCTGCCGCTCCCCAGCGTCCCACATGCGGTTCTCACGCGACACGCACCAGACCCTGCCGTTCCACTCCACCAGCATGAGCGGAGAGAGCCACCTTATGTCGACCTCGAACGCCCCGAAGCCAGTCATCTCGACGTCCACGGTCACCGGAAGCGTCCTCTCCAGAAACGCCCTGAGGCTCCCTGACTCGCCTACGAACAGCGGCCAAAAACGCAGCACCCTCGACGGGAAGACGTCCCAAAAACGCCTCTCCAGAGCGTATGTCGCGGCAGACACGCCGAAGTACCGAAACGACATCCAAGCATACCACTCACACCCCTGCAGCAGCCCACCAAGCAGCGCGGGCAGCAGAATCATGACAGCGATCTTACGAAACACGGTCATCAGTATATCAGATTAAGCCGCGCGTTTCAGCCGGCATCGAAGCAGTTGTAATTGCCCTTGCCCATGCCTCCGCCGAACCGAATCCTATGAACTTGACCTCCGGCTCCAGCAGGACGCCCGTTCTACGAAACACCCTGTCGCGGCACAGACCCATAAGCGCCGCCACGTCCTCGCCCGTCGCTGCCCCGCGGTTCACGATGAAGTTGGCGTGGACGTCCGACACCGCGGCGTCTCCGACCCTCAGACCTTTGCATCCGCACGAGTCAAGAAGCCTTCCGGCAGCGTCCGACGGCGGGTTCTTGAACGCGCACCCGGCGCTCCGCTCCCTCGGCTGCTTCTCTCTGGCGCGGCGGAACGTCTCGGTCTTCTCCTCTATTTCGCCGGGCACCGCGCGGCGAAATCGCATAACCACGCTGGCCAGCAGCCTGTCGGGCGAGGCAAGGGAGCAGAAACGGTATGAGCACTCGAATCCCTCCCGCCGACGAGCCACGCTTCCGTCCGGCTCGACTGACGTTATCTCCTCCACCACGTCCCCGATCGAGGCCCCAAGGGCACCGGCGTTGCCGGCCACCGCTCCCCCGACCGTGCCGGGGATGCCGAGCGCGAACTCCGCCCCTGTGAACCCAAGCGCCGCACACGTCGATACGACTGAACTCAAAGGACAGCCAGCCCCAGCCACAAGCACCAGCGCATCGCCCTCCACGCGCCAGACCAGCGAATCGAGCCTCTCCGACGAGAGGACCAGGCCATCGATGACGCCGCTTGCCGGCAGCACGTTCGTCCCCCCTCCGATTATGTACAGGGGAAACCACTCCGACGAGCGAAGGCGAAAGATGGCCACGGCCTCGTCCAAACGACATGGCCGCGCGAGAAACTCCGCTGTGCCGAAGATGCCCATAGAGGTGGCGAACTGAGCACTCGGAGTACTTAGCGCCCCCTGCACCCCCTGCGCCCCCCGCGCCCTCCGTGCACCCTGCGCCCCCTGCGCACCTACTCCGTTGTTCTCATTCGCGAGAAACTCCCTCAGGCGAATTTGCCACATAATATCATTCGCGTTTGCGTTTATCAATCATTACGCGCGGTCATGCCGATTCTTTTTCTATGTAGCTCTCGCCGAAGTGCGTCACGCTTCCGGCTCCGAGAGTGACCAGCACGTCTCCGTCGCGCAGGATGGCGTCGAGCTTGGCGAAGGCCTCGGCCTCCGTTTGGCAGACGGAGCTCTCGCGCCGCATCGCCGCCGCTATCGACTCGGAGTCAGCGTCGGGAATAGGCGCTTCGCCGGCGGAGTAGACGGGCAGCAGAAGAACCGCGTCCGCCCCGAGGAGCGCCCCTGCGATGAGCTGCGAGAACGCGCTCGTCCGGCTGTAGCGGTGGGGCTGGAACACCGCGACGATTCGCCTGTTGGGGTAGATGCCCCTCAGGGCGGACAACGTCGCCCTTATCTCGGTCGGGTGGTGGGCGTAGTCGTCGACGACGTCGGCCATGCCGCCGCGCTTTAGCTGTTTCTCGCCGACCTTTTCGAGCCTGTGGCGCGCGCCCTTGAAGACCTTCAGGGCGTCCGCCGACGCGCTCCACGGCACCCCGACCGCCGCAGCCGCCGCGCAGGCCGCCAGCGCGTTCAGGACGTTGTGCCCGCCGGAGACGTACGACAGGTCGAGCCTGCCCTGAGGCACGCCGTCGCGCATGACGGCGAAGTCAACGCCTCCGCCGACGCGCTGGTTCACGTCGAACGCGCCCCAGTTCCACGCCCCTCCCCAGCCGTACGTCACGACGCCCTGGCTGCACCGCCTCGCGACCTCTCTGCCTCCCTCGTCCTCCATGCACACGACGAGGGGGGAGTCCGGCTTCCGGGCGGAGGCGAAGCGGGCGAAGGCGGAGACCATGTCCGACCGCTCGTGGAAATGATCCACGTGGTCCCAGTCGACGTTGGTTATCACGGTCACGGAGGGGTGGAAGAACTCGAACGACCCGTCGCTTTCGTCTATCTCGGCGACGAAAAGCCCGCGCTCCTCGTGCCCGAGCACCGCGTTGGTTCCTATGTCGCGGAGCTCCGCGCCTATGAAGAACGTCGGGGACAGCCCGGCTCGCTCCAGTATCATGCCTATCATCGACGAGGTCGTGGTTTTGCCGTGCGCGCCGGCGACGCCCACGCCGAAGCCGGAGTTGAAGAGGCGGCTCAGCAGCAGGCCGCGTCCGACGACGCTGATGCCAGACCTGCGAGCCGTCTCAAGCTCCTCCTGATCGGGGCTGATGGCGCTGCTGTACACCACGAGCTGCGGCGCGAACGTCTCTATGTGCGAGGGCGAATGGCCGAGGACGTGGGTTATGCCCTTCCGAGACAGGACGGAGTCGTAGTCGCTGCAGGCCACGTCGCAGCCGCTGACCTCGAAGCCCATGTCCGCCAGCAGGGCGGCGAGGGCGCTCATGCCGGCGCCGCCGATGCCCACCATGTGGACGCGCTCGACGCCTTGAAGCACCTCCGTCATTTACTTACCTTCAGCTGGCGTATCACGTCCTCCGTTATGTCCGTTCCGCCGATGTAAACCGAGTCCTTCTCCAGCACGACCGTGATCTTTCTCTTTTGCATGACCGCTATGAGGGCGTCCTCGCAGTCCTTTCTCACGGGGCTCATCAGCCTCTCCTCGGCCTCGGCCATCTCGCGGGCAACGGCGCGGAACATGTCGAGCTTCTTGTTGGGGTCGCTCTCCCCCTCAGCCGCCAGGTTGGTCTCGCTTTCCTTTTGCCGCCTGAGCTCGACCAGCGCCTTCGCCGCCGCGTCGAAGCCAGGATGCTGGAACAGCACCTTGCGCGACTCGATAACCCCGACGGTGTCCGCCGCGTCGCAAAACGATACGAAGACCAGCAAACCCAGACAGGCAAGCAGAACTTTCTTCAACAACCGTAAAACCTCCTGTGGTTCACGCTAGTGACGAAGCGTGGCCCCGCGCGCTACGCTGGTATCTTCATCTCCTGAACGGCCTGAGCCAGGCGCGCAACTCCCTCCTCGATGACCTCAGGAGAGCTGTGCGTGAAGTTCACCCGCGCGGAGTGCCCCCCGGCCTCGGGGTTCACGCAGAAAGCGGCGCCGGAGAGTATCGCGACCTTCTTCTCGAGGGCGCGGCGCGTGAGCTCGTTGCTGTCGATAGCGCCGGTGTCGAGCCAGAAGAAGAACCCGCCCTTCGGCTTAACCCACGACATGCCGAGCGGCGCCAGGTGCTTTTTGAAGGAGACCTCCATCGCGTCGCGCTTCGTCCTGTAGTTGTCTATGATCTTGGGCAGGTGGGCGTCCAAGTAGCCCTTCCTACAGTACTCGTAAGTGAGCACCTGAGTTATCGGGCTTGAACACAGGTCGAGGGCCTGCTTGAAGATGGCCATCTGGCGCACTATGTCCTTGTCCCCGCTGACCCAGCCGATGCGGACGCCGGGGGAGAGGATCTTCGAGAAGGAACCGGCGTAGATGGTGTTGCCGGCCTTGTCGAACGAGAAGATCGACGGCAGGTGGTTTCCGTCGAAGCGCACGTAGCCGTAGGGGTCGTCCTCCAAGATGACGAGCCCGTAGCGGTCGGCGATCTTGACCAGCTCCTCGCGACGCTCGACGGACATGGTGGCGCCGGCCGGGTTCTGGAAGTTGACTATGGTGTAGATGGCCTTGACCTTGCGGCCCTCCTCGTTGCGGATGTGCTCGATCAGCGCCGGCAGGTGGGAGACGACCATGCCGTCCTCGTCCATCTTGACGGCAGCGAAGGACGCGCCGTGGTTCGCGAAGGCGTTGATAGCGGCCATGTACGTCGGGTCTTCCATTATAATGACGTCGCCCGGGTCTATCATCGCCCAGCCGAAGAGGTCGAGCAGCTGCTGCGAGCCAGTCGTGAGGAGAACCTCGTCAAGGCTGGTCTCGCGGCCAAGGCGCGGCGCAGTCCACTTGGCCAAAAACTCGCGCAGGGGCGTGTAGCCCTCCGTCGTGCCGTACTGGAGCAAAGTCGTGCCCTGAGTCCTCAGAAGCTCCGCTCCCTCGGCGAACTGCTCGACGGGAAAGACCTCCGGCGCCGGCATGCCGCCGGCAAACGAGATCATGCCGGGCTGCCCCAGCACCTTCAAAACCTCCCTCACAGGCGAGGGGCGTGACCTTTTGGCCGTTTCGCTGAAGTGCTTCTTCCAGTTGTTGCTCATAGCAATTCCTCCCTAATCAATCTTTTTTTGAATCCAACCAGCTCTGGAGGATCAGCGCCGCCGCGACGCGGTCGATCCTCTGCCTGCGTTTCGCGCGGGAGACGTCGCCCTCCAGAAGCGCACGCTCGGCCATCACGGTCGTGTAGCGCTCGTCCCAAGTCTCGAAGCGGCGCGTCGGGTGCTCGGCTCTCAGGTCGGCCACTAGCCCCTCCACCGCCTCCGCCTCAGGGCCGAAGCTGCCGTCCGTCCTGCGCGGCATCCCCACGAGCACCAGATACGGATCGTAACGGGCCAAACACTCGCGGAGGCTGGCCCTCCAGTCCTCGTCGACGCGCCACACTGCGATGCCCTGCGCGAACAGGCAGAGGGGATCGCTAACAGCCGCGCCGACCCTGGCGCTCCCGACGTCGAGCGCCAGGACGCGCCTATCCGATCTGCTCGGCAAGCGCAGCTCCGATCCCGGCGATGGCCTCGTCCAGGCGGTCGGGCTTGCCGCCGCCCTGAGCCATGTTCGGGCGGCCCCCGCCTCGTCCGCCCAAGACCGCCGCCGCCGCCTTCACCAGGCGCCCGGCGTCCGCGCCAATGCTTACCGCCGCGTCGTCCGCCATGACCGTGAGGGAACAGGAATCCCCGGACACGGACGCCATGACGACCACCGTCGGCGAGTGCTGACCCTTCGCCTTGTCGCCTATGCCGCGCAGAGCGTCCGGCTTGGCATTTGCGAACCTGCCTGTCTGGAGGACAACAGGGCCTACGTTGGACAGAGCGAACTCGACGCTGTGGGCAAGATCGCGCTGCTCCGCCTCCTCGACCCTGCGCCGCGCCAGCTTGAGCTCCTCAAGCAGGGCCTCGGTCTTCTCGGGCAGCTGCGCCTCGTCCGTTGAGAGAAGCGCCCCCAGGCGGCCCACCAACTCCGTCAGGCGCTGGAAGCGGCGGACGGCGCTTAGGCCAGTGTGGGCGAGTATCCGCCTCGTGCCTGACCCCACTCCCTCCTCGCGGGCGATTTTGAACAATCCTATCTCGCCGGTTCTGGCGACGTGCAGGCCACCGCAGAGCTCGCGCGAGAACGCCCCGGTTTCGCTTATTCCTCCGACGCTGACGACGCGCACCCGTTCCCCGTACTTCTCGTCGAACAGGGCCTTGGCGCCAAGCTCGCGCGCCTCGTCTCTGGACAGCTCGGCAGTCTCGACCGGAAGGTCGTCCGTTATAGCTCGGTTCACGACGTCCTCGACCTCGCGCATCTGGCCGGGCGTCATGGCCTCGTGGTGGGTGTAGTCGAACCGCAGGGCGTCGTCGGTGATAAGCGACCCGGCCTGGCGTACGTGAGAGCCGAGCGCGCGGATCAGGGCCTCGTGCAGAAGGTGCGTCGCAGTGTGGTTGCGCCGAATCGCGAGGCGGCGATCTGCGTCCACCTCCGCCATCACAACGTCGCCCACCGACAGCCGGCAGTCCGGCGCCATGTCACCTGCTCGAACTCTGTGGAACGTCAGCTTCCCGCGCGGCACGACGTCAGTTATAGGGAATGGCACGCCGCCGCAAATAATCCTCCCGGAGTCGCCGACCTGCCCGCCTCGCTCGGCGTAGAACGGCGTGACGTCCAGCACGACCTCCACGCCTTCGCTAACTAAGGGGAAGGCAGTGGAATCGACGCTCTCCCTGCCGCGGACGATCGCCACTACTCTTGCCTCTCCGTCCGTCTTGTCGTATCCGGTGAAGGCCGTGGGGGAGATGGAGCTCTCTAACTCCGTGTAGACGTCCCCGCCCAGCGCGCTTTTCTTATGCTTGCTGCCGGCTCGGGCGCGCTCGCGCTGCTCGGTCATGGCCGCCTCGAAGCCGGCGCGGTCGACGGATATGCCCCGCTCCTCCGCCATGTCGAGCGTGAGCTCCAGAGGGAAGCCGTAGGTGTCGTAAAGGGCGAACGCCACGTCGCCGGATATAACCCCGCCCTCCTTGGCGGCCGAGGCGAACATCTCCATGCCGGAGTTCAGAGTCCTCCCGAAGCGCTCCTCCTCGACCTCTATTATCCTCTCTATAGAGGCGCGGCTGTCGATGAGTTCGCGGTACGGGTCGCCCATTATGTCTATAAGGATGGGGATGTACGAGGTCAGGAAGCCGCGCTCGCCGATGCCCAGCAGCCGTCCGTAGCGGACAGCCCGGCGCAGCAGACGGCGCAGCACGTAGCCAGGCCCGTCGTTCGACGGAAGCACCCCGTCGGCCAGCATGAACGCCACGGAGCGGACGTGGTCAGCGATGATGCGCGCGGCCAGAGGGTCGGCGCTGCGCCCCAGGGAGTTCGTGTGCTCGATCAGGGGGAGGAACAGGTCAGTCTCATAATCCGTGTCCACGCCCTGCACTATGGAGGCCAGACGCTCAAGCCCCATGCCGGTGTCGATGTTCTTTCGGCTAAGAGGGGTCAGTGATCCGTCCTTCTGCCTGTCGAACTGCGTGAAGACCAGGTTCCATATCTCCATGTAGCGGTCGCAGGAGCAGCCCACGCCGCAGGTCGGCGAGCCGCAGGAGTACTTCTCGCCCCGGTCGTAGTATATCTCGGAGCATGGCCCGCAGGGCCCGGTCTCGCCCATGAACCAGTAGTTCTCGCTCTCGCCGAAGCGCCGGAGCCTGGCATCAGGCAGTACCGATCGCCAGGCCTCGGCTGCCTCGTCGTCGTCCTCGTGAACCGTGGCGTAGAGCCTGTCCGGGTCGAGGCCTATGCGCTCCGTCAGGAACTCCCACGCGCCGGAGATGGCCTCCTTCTTGAAGTACCCGCCCCAGGAGAAGTTGCCGAGCATCTCGAAGAACGTGTGGTGCCGCGCCGTGTGCCCCACGTTCTCGATGTCGTTCGTGCGGACGCACTTCTGGCACGTTACGGCCGATGGATGCTCGGGCTGCCGTATGCCCAGGTAGTATGACTTGAACGGAACCATGCCGGCGATCGTGAACATGAGGGTGGGGTCATTGGGTATAAGCGAAAAGGAGGGGTAGTGGTGACTGCCCTTTTCCTTTCCCCAGAAATCTATGAAAAGCCGCCGTATCTCCTTACCGGTCCGGAATTTCAAGACGATACCTCCTCGCGTGTCTGAGACGCAGAGGGTATTCTATCACACATTTCTTACTCCCTCCAGTTCATCTCCCTCTTGAAGTCCTCGCGCGCAGGGCTGAACGCGTCAAGCGCGACGGTCTTCTCCAAGGCCAGGCCGCTGTGAGGCTCGCCGGGTGCGAAGACCACGAAGTCACCGCTCTCGGCCGTGACCTCCCGGCCTCCCGACTCAAGGCGCAGCTTCCCGCTCACCACGTAGGTTATCTGGGCGTGCTCGTGCTCGTGCAGGGCGAGCACCGCGTCCTTCTCCAGAACCCAGTGGGAGAACGTGAGGCCCTCGCCATGCACAAAAGTCCCGGTCATGCCGGGCCTCTTGACGAACTTCTCTTCACTCGAGACCGAATAAACCTTCAACTCCGTCAACCTCCTAAAGCTAAAGAAAACGGTTGGATAATAATATTGTATTATATACAGATGAGATCAAAAAAAGCCGGCGGGGCGAGGACGGTTTTGATCTTCGTCGCCCTGTCATTTTTGTTTTTTCGCGGGGCAGGAGACCACGGCCTGCTCGACCCTGTGGAGGGGGTGAGCGCCTCGGTCGCGCTCAACATGGCCGCGCGCGGCGACCTCTTCCACCCGATGGTCGGAGGAGACCGGTACCTCGGCAAGGCCCTGGGCTTCTGGCAGCTAGCCGCCGGAGCGATTCGGGTACTGGGCTGGAGCGAGTTCGCCGTGCGGTTCTGGGCCGTCGTGGGCGCCATCGCCGCCGTGGCCGCCACGTGGAGCATCGCCCGCCAGCTGGATGGCCCGGACGCTCATGCGCGAGCCGCCCGCACGAGGGCAGACCTCGCAGCGGTCATCGCCGGGACTAGCCTGCTCCTCTACGTCTCGTCTCAAATAGCCGCCCCCTACGCCCTCCAAGCCCTCTGCTCCGCCGTAGCCCTAGCCTGCCTCACCGGCAGGCAGCCGGGGACCGGCGGGAAGCCGGGGACCGGTAGGAAGCCTGGGACAGACGGGCAGCCGGCTTTCGGAGCAGCGAGCGGCGGGCGGGCAGTCCTATTTCACCTGTGCGCCTTTGCCGGACTGCTGTTTCAGGGGCCTATGGGCGTCGTCCTGCCATGGCTGGCTCTGCTGACTCACGCCCTTCTCAGCGATCGCCCGCGCGTCTTCTTCAGGACTCTGCTCCACCCGCTTGGGCTTCTCGCCAGCCTCGCCGTGTACGCCTCGTACGCCGCCCTGCTGTACGTCGAAAACCAAGCCCTCCTGTCCACGATGCGCTACAACCCGCCGGGGGCTGCCTTCTCGTCCTTCGCGGCCGCGCTCTCCTTCGCGCTGTTCGGCCTCTTCCCCTGGACGGCGCTGCTGCCGGACGCGATTATGAACACGCGCTACCCCCTGCTGCTCACCTGGGCGGCGGTGTTCACCGTGTTCGGCCTGTTTTCGAGGGACGCGTTTTCGCTCTGCGCAGCTGTGCCCGCCGAGGCGGTACTCTGCGCAGCGTCCCTGACCGACGTGACGCGCCGACGGGCGGGCCGGCGCTCGCTAGTCCCTGCCTTCTCTCTGTCCATCTTGGGCTTGGCTGTGGCGGCCGTGTGCTTCTGGCGGAGCGCGTCAGCGTCGCTGGTCATATGGGCTCTTCTGTGCGCGGCGTTTTTCCTGGTGGGACGGCGCGGCGCGGTGCGGGTGTCGAAGGCGTCGGAGCCAAGAACGCGCCGGAGAAGGCTCAGGATGTTGGCGCTCCGCCTGAGTTTCATCTCTTTGGCTGCTCTGCTGCCTCTGTCGAGCGAGTTCAACGTGCTGGCTGAGCGGCACTCGGTGCGCGGCGCCGGGCTTAGCCTCAGGCAGGAGGCCCGCACCGGCGACACCGTGATTCAGTACGGCATAAACAAGCCCTCCCTGTTCTTCTACACCGGCGTGGAGGACAGACAGACCGTCGGGCTTCCAGGCGTATGGGGCTGGAAGGCGGCGGACGACGGCGACGTGCTCCGCGCTTGGGAGGGGCCTGGCCGCGCGTTCTTGGTGTTCGAGAAGAGCTTCCGCGCTATGCCCAAGCTCCCGGCGTACCGAATCTACGAGGACGACAGCGTGATCGTCCTGAGCAACAGGCCCAGCGAATAACTCTTCTATTATATATATCCTACGGAGTGATCCTACGGAGTAATCGACTCCCAGTCCATCTCGAGCTCCTCAGGGCGGTGCACCTTCATGACCAAGTCCTCCAGGTGAACCGGGGCCTTGCGGTTCTCGCTCAAGACCTGAACGACCGCCGTCCGCTCCTGAACGCTTATCACGCGCAGCTTACCTACCCCTACCCCTTTTTTGCCGCCTTGGGCGACGCGGCCGGCGTTTTCAGGCACCACGGCTATGGGGTTTTCGGGGTCGACCGTGGCGTAGGTGTCGCTGCGCACCACGTAGAGCGTGTCGCCGACCTTCAGCGCGTTCTCGCGGCCAATGGAGATTATGTACTGGCGGCGCTTGCGCTTCGACGTGGCGGCCGGAGCGATCACGCGCCCTATCTCGATGGCGAACGGGCTGAACGGAACGTCAGCAAGTTCTTCGCCCTCGGGGTCGTTGCGTCGGAGCGCCACGGACACCTGCCCCATGGCCTCGCGGTAGGCGTCCTTCACGGCGTTCTTGACCGCCTGCCAGTGCGAGGTGGACGCAAACTGCTCCCACGTCGGGCGGCTCATCTTCTGCCCTCGCTCGCGCCCTCCTCCGACCAGGCCGAGGGCGTCTATCCCGTACTCGAACGGGATCGGCAGCGTGAACACGAGCTGGTCGATGAGGAACAGCCTCCCGTCGCTCGGGTCGAACGTGAAGCGATTGTCCTTGCCGACTGCTATCCGCGTGGCGAAGCGCTCGGCGTTTATCGCGTCGAACACCTTCAGGCGCAGGCCGATCTTGCTGGTCTCCCTTTTGCTGATCCCGTTCGCCCTGTCCTTCACCATCGCGTCGTAGAGCTCCAGCTGGAAGGCCATGTCCTCGGCGCGGCGCTCGTAGGGGTTGGTCAACCCCGAATAGAGCCAGCGGTTCATGCCGTTCTCGTCCAGCACGACCACGTCCATCATCGGCGAGTCGGCGAAAAGCGACGCGAAGTACTCCGTCATCTTCCGCTCAAGCACGCTGTAAGGATAGTACTTGCTCGCCCAGACCTGAAGGTCGGTCGTGTTCTCCGTCGGGAACAGGGCGACAGTCACGCGCCTTTGCTCCAGCGCCCAGGCGTTCCCCGATAAAAACAGAAAAAGCAGCAACAGCGTCAGTCCGAGTTCTTGACCGCTCCGCCTCATGCCGCGCTCACCCCCGTTGAATTGAATGTGTAGTACAAACTCGCCCTCAGACGCCGAAGTTCCGGCAGTGCGCGGCCCCTTCCGGGCTTATCGGCGACGCGCCGTACATCTCGCGGTCGGCCCCGACCGGGCACACAGCTGCGCACACTCCGCACGGATAGCGCAGCTCGTCCTTCAGCCGCTTATGATAGGAGGCGCAGAGGTGTTTGTCCATATCTCCTATAGCCTGCGTTTTGCCGCCGCGCCTTTTTCGCAGGGCGCCGGCAGGGCAGTTCTTCGCGCACAGGCCGCAGCCTGAGCATAGGCTCCCGGCCATCACGTCGTTCGGCGCTATGGGCGCGTCGGTTATGACGGACACGAGCCTGACCCTAGGCCCGTACTGCGGCGTGAGCAGCGTGTGCGCGAATCCTATGGTTCCCAGCCCGGCGTAGCGCCCGGCGAGGACGTGCGAGAACGCGGCCTCGGGCTTTTTGACGAGGGCGCTGATGTCCCCGTAGCAGTCCCGCGGGAAGAAGCACGCCCGGTATGACATGACCGTCAAGGCGTTGGCCAGCCTGTACGCCGCCTCGTCCAAGAGCCGGTTCGTGGTGTTGTAGAGCTCCGAGTAGACGACCGACGGAGTGGTGGCGATCATGGGCAGGAATATCTGCACCCCCATGACGACGACCGTCCTGCTCCAAGGCCATATGGACTGGGGGAAGAACTCGCGCGGCGTCTCGTTATGCTGCTCCCATCGCTCGACGTTCGCGACGCCCATGATGTTCATGCCGAGCTTCCCTGCCTCGCGGCTTAGCCAGCGCCGCATGTTAGACGGTCCCCAAGGCCAGGGCGATGTCCTCTATAATGGCGTCCGGGGCCTCGAGGCCTATCGAGAACCGGAGCTGCCCCGGCGTGATGCCGGCTCTGGCAAGGGCGTCAGCTGAGTAAAAGCGGTGCGACGTCTTGACCGGGTAGGAGACGGTCGTGGCAGGCCCGGCGAGGCTGGGAGCGAACGCGACCATCCGAAGCGCCCGTATCAAAGCCTCGGCCTCGGCCGCGCCGCTCACGTCGACCGACAGCATGCCGCCGAAGAGCCCCGGCGTAAACTGGCGCGCTGCGTTGGCATGGGACGGGGACGACGGCAGACCTGGGTAGTGAACCCTCTCGACCTTCGGGGCGGGAGCAACTGCCCTCTGGGCATCGAGGAACTTCGCGACGGCGAGGGCGTTTTCCGAGTGCCGCCTGACCCGGAGCTCCAAAGTCCTGAGGCTTCGGGCCAGGAGCCAGCAGTCCGAGGGGCTTGCCGTGCCGCCGTACAGCACCTGCGAGTGCTTGAGCGTGTCGAACAGGTCGTCGCGCGCGACAACCGCGCCGCCCGTTATGTCGCTGTGGCCTCCGAGGTACTTCGTGGCGCTGTATAGAACGACGTCCGCGCCAAGGTCAAGCGGCCTGGCTACCACTGGCGTGGCGAAGGTGTTGTCGACGAACAGAAGCGCTCCCACCTCGTGCGCTGCGCGCGCGCAGGCCTCGATGTCCGGCACTCGCATCAGCGGGTTGTCGATGGTCTCGACGTATACGATCTTGGTGTTAGGCCTGACGTGCTCCGCCACGTCTGGGAGCCGACCGTCGGCACCCTTCATCGGATCGAAGAACGTCGTCTCGACGCCGAAGCGAGGAAGCTCGTTCGCGAAGAAGTCGTACACCCCGCCGTAGAGCACCTCCGACGCGACGACGTGGTCTCCCTTGCCGACAAAGGACAGGATCGCGGTGGTGATGGCCGCCATGCCCGAGGAGAAGACGAGCGCCTTGCCCCCGCCCTCCGCCGCCGCGAGGACGCGACATACGGCGTCGGCGTTGGGGTTCGCCATGCGCGAGTACACGTAGCCCTCCCTCTCGCGCTCGTAAACCGCGTCGAGCGACGGCACGTCGTCAAACGCGAAGACCGAGGTCATATAGATCGGAAAGACCTCCGGCACCGACGCCCCGCCGCGGAGCTTTTTAACGTCCTGCCCGTCGCCCGTGTGGATTAGCTTCGTGGAGAGCGATGAATCGTTCATACTTATTCCTCCCATTCGGAGTATTAGGCCCATTGAGGCCTAAGCCTCCATGCGAGCCTAACTCTCGCTAGGTATCTTCCATTATATAGGTCGTGTGCTAAAATGGGTATACTAGACCCATTGGGGGGTTGCTCAACTCTCGGAGGTATAGCCCGATGGAAATATTCGGAGTGGGGACAGACGTCCCCAATGGGACGGTTGTCCCAGAAGGAACGGTCGTCCCCGCATCTTCTCAGCGCAGCGGGGGAACGGTCGTCCCCGCATCTTCTCCGCGCAGCGGGGGAACGGTCGTTCCCGAGCTGTTCTTATGTGCGGCGTCGGCCTGCGCCATTTGCGCCACGACCACGACCGTCCTCTCGGATGTGGCGTCGAGCGACGCGGGCGGAGTCCTATGGATTCTTAGCTTCGCCATATGGCTTGTGAGCTGCGTGCCTCCGCTTGTTCTGCGCTTCTGCGTCCTGCAAAGACCCGTGCCGTTTTGGAAGAGCCTCTGCCTCTTTCCCATCACGCTCGTCATCTCGGACGTGTTCACGTCTCTTTCACTGCAGGCGGCAAGGCTCGTGCCGGGCGGCTTCGTGTACGTTCCGGCCATGTACCTCATGGGGTGGGGGCCTCTTTTCCTTTTGCTTCACGTCCACAACTCGCTCTTGACGCTCGCTAGGCGTTCATACAGGGAAAGAAGAACGAGAAGGGACGTTCCCTTTTGCCGCCGCATGGCCGCGTGCACCTTGGCCTTGGCCCTGTCGTCGGCCAGCTGCGTGGCGTTAGCCGCAGCCCTCGACGTGGACGGACAGCGCGGCGTAGGCCGGGACGATCCGTTCGGGACGAGGGGGCCTTGGCGCTCCATAGAGCTCTGGGACGCTGGCACGCTCGACATCCCCTACTCGTGGTACATAGCGGACAGCAACGGCAGGCTGAATCGAACGCGCCGCGGCGACGTGGTTCAGAACGTCCGCCGCGCGCTGGTCGCGCACCCCTATGGGCGGGGCAGAGGGCCGGACTTTTTCTTTGAGATAATCGTATATTGGTGGACTCTGGAGGACGGCCTGCCCCTGAGGACGGACGCGGCCAAGAGGCTTCAGGAGTGGAGGTTCGAGTCGCTGAGGCGCGGCTTCCCCGACATAGACTCGACCGTGTCGGCTATGACCGTTCAGTACGCCGGCCGTGAGGTAGACTCCTTGACGGTCGAGACTCTGGCGATTCCAGGCCACGTGGTGCGCTTTAAGAACCTGGTCTTTTGGGTGAACGAGAGGCTCTACTCCGTGACGGCGAGCTATCCGGCCGAGGACGAGAGCAAGTGGAACGGGCTTTTGGGACGGGTGATCGAGAGGTGGCATTTTGGGGCATAAGCCCCCTCGGGGTCTTATACCCCTTAACGCCTCTTGAGTGATTTTGGTGCCTCCACGTGCTTGACAACTCGCCTCCGTCCGTATAGAATGTAGAAGCGGGGGAAGGAGTTCCCCCAAGTGGGGCTGTAGCGCAGCTGGGAGCGCGCTTCCCTCGCACGGAAGAGGCCGGGAGTTCGAATCTCCTCAGCTCCACCATATATGGGTTGCCCTCGTTTTTATACCTTAACATACATCCCCAAAATAGGGAATTTTCCCCGAAAAAAACTCTTATTTTTCCTTGTGAACCCTTATACTACACCCCGCGAGGGGGTGAAAAAAAGGGGTAAAGAAATCCCGAGGGGATTTTGCTTTGCACCCCCTACGCGCCGAGGTCGCCGTCGGGCGGTGGCCGGGGCGTATCTTTCGGGCGAGGAGCTGGGTTGCATATGCTGACGGACGCGAGGGTTCGAGGGGCTAAGCCCAAGGCTAAGCGGTATCGGCTGGGCGATAGCGAGGGACTGGTGCTCATGGTCTGCCCTGAGGCCGAGGGCGCGGGGAAATACTGGCAATATCGTGACCGGCGCGGGGGTAAAGACAAAACTTACTCTCTCGGCGTCTATCCCGAGGTGAGCTTGGCGGCTGCTAGGGCGCTGCGGGACGGGGTGAGGGTGAAACTGGCTGCGGGTATTGACCCGCGGGCTAAGGCGGAGCCCGCGGCACCGGCGACGTTCGAGGCCGTCGCTGAGGACTGGTTTAAGACGCGCATGCTGGGGGTGAGGTCGGCTGGCCATACCGACACGATCCGCTATCGGCTAAACACGTTCCTCTATCCGGCGCTGAGGGGACGTCCGATCGCCGAGATTAGTTCTGCTGATATGCTTGCCCTCTTAAAGGCCATAGAGGCACGACCGGCGAGGGGGCGCGCAACGACACTGGCCGACACCGCGCACCGCGTCTGCAACATCGCGTCGCAAGTCTTTAGGTACGGCGTCTCTACGGGGCGCTGCCAAAACGATCCGACGGGCGCGCTAAGGGGGGCGCTGAAGCCCACCGTTCGCGCCCACCACGCGGCGCTAACCAAGCGTGAGGACATCGCCGAGCTTATGCGCAAGATCGCCGCCTATACGGGGAGCTTGGTGGTTCGTTCCGCTCTGCTCTTTTCGGCTTACACGTTCCAAAGGCCGGGCGAGATACGGCACGCCGAGTGGGGCGAGTTTGACATGAGCGCCGAGGGTGGGGCGCTTTGGAAAATACCGGCCGAAAAGATGAAAATGAGGCGTCCCCACCTGGTGCCCTTGGCACCGCAAGCTGCCGACGTTATCGAGGCGCTGCGGCCATTGACGGGGGAGGGGCGGTACGTTTTCACGTCGGGCTATTCCCGCGTTGAGGCCATGAGCGAGAACACTATTCGCGCTGCCTTGCGGCGCATGGGGTACACGAACGAACAGATGACTGCCCACGGGTTCCGAGGCATGGCGAGCACTTGCCTAAACGAGCTCGGGTGGGCGGGCGACGTTATCGAGAGACAGCTTGCCCATATCGAGGGCAACGCCGTCCGCGCTGCCTACAATCACGCCGAATACCTGCCGGAACGTAGGGCGATGATGACGGCGTGGGCAAACTGGTTGGATTCGCTACGCGGGGGCGGGGGGTAGGCCAAGGAGCTACCTCTATATATAGGTTCGGCACGAAATGCCGCCCCCCGGCGGGCAGTCCACGTCGACTGCCCGCTATTTTTCTACCTTCCGGGATGAGATCGCCGCGAATAAATGGACGTAGAGGCACGTTAGAGGGCGGGTTAGGGCATCTATATCTATCTATCGGCGAGGGGAAAAACGCGCTACGGGCATTCTAGGGGGGTTGTCGCGAGTTTTGGGGATGATGTACTCAAAAATGGACATCAAGTAGGGGGCGCTTTACGCACAACCCGAAGTGGTCGTCCCTCAATGTGAGGGAACACCACTTTCGGATAGCAACACGGTGGGGCGTCAAGTTTTCTGGTGGTGCCTCAGCGTGAGGCAACACCTGAAACGCCAGAACCCAAAGTCGACATGAACGAGGTCGCCGCGCTGCGCGAGATAACGGCGGCACGGCCAAGGCGCGAGGCTTTACCGCCCTTGAAGGAGGAGAGTTTTGTAAAGCGCGTTATACCTGCTGGCCGACGTGAGGGGAGGGGTAAGCGAGAGTGTTATCCACATGGGCGCTTGCAATTTCCCAATGGTGGGGTATAATCCAAACTACGGAAGGGAGGTGGTTCTGTTGTCTTTGTCTAATGCGTCGGAGCTGCGTAAGCTACGACGGGTTCGGTTCTTGAGCATCGAGGCGCTAGCCCGCGTCGTGGGGCTAACGCAACCGCAATTGAGCTTCGTCGAGCTTGGGCAGCGGGCTGCAAGGCCGGACATTCAGGCGGCGCTGGCAGCATACTTTAAGGTTCCCCAGTCGGCTTTGTTTGGCGCCGACGGCTACGCGTTGTGAGGGCGTCCCCGCTCTCGGGGGCTAAGAAGCCCTGCCGGGCGAGGTCCGGCAGGTCGTGAACGTCCGTGCACCCCGAATCCACCGCGCTGCTCGGCACGTCCGGCTGGTCGTCGAGGGCGGCGGCGGGGGCGACGGCGACAGTCCATCAGACCCACCTAGGCTAGCACCCCGCGTAACATCCCACCCTTCAAGGTCTAGTGCTACCGCATCCGAAAGGGGGCGGGCGGCATGACGGCTATCACCCCGAGCGCGACGTCCGTCGAGGTCGCCGCCATCGAGCGTCCCGATAAAAACGAGAGATACCTAACCGCCCGCGCCGTCGCCGAGCGGCTGGCGATAAGCACTGCCACGATCTGGCGCTGGCTACGCCTTGGCCAGTTTCCCGCGCCGAAGCGCTTTGGAAGCCGCTGCTGCCGCTGGCCACTGAGCGCGGTCGCCGAGTGGGAGGCATCCCGATGAGCGCGCCGGTGTACGAGCTCCATCAGGCATGTGTCACGTTGCCCAAGATGGACGCCGAGGAGTTCACCGCGCTCAGGGCGTCGATCCGCGAGCGCGGCTTTGACCCGCTACACCCGGTTATCCTATTCGAGGGGCAGGTTCTTGACGGGCGGCACCGCTACGAGGCCGCCGTCGCCGAGGGCGTCACGCCGGTGTTTGTGGACGCGCCGGAGGGCATTGACCCCTACGGGTTCGTGAAGCGCGAGCATGAAGCCCGGCGGTCGTGGCCGAATCAAGAGGCGAAGGCGATCGTCCTTGGCCGCCTTTTGCAGGCATCGACGGAGTGGGCTGCCGAGGCTGAGGCGCGCAAGGCGGCGGCTAATGCAGCGCGTGCGGAGGCGGCGAAGGCACAGGAGCGCCGTGAAGATGGCACGTTTAACACAAAGCCGGTAGTGGAACAGATTGTGCCACTACCGGACGAGGTTCACGTCCATAGAGGCCGCGAGGTGAAGGCAGAGCAGCTTGGTTGCAATAGGGGCGCAGTCCAGCGCGCGGAGTTTATCGAGCGCCATTCGCAGGAGCTTGCCGATCGGGTGGTTGCGGGGGAGATAACCCCGGCTATCGCGCTGAAGGAGATTCGCAAGGCCAAGCGCGCCCAGGCCCGCATCGAGAACGCCAAGGACGCCGAGGTCGAAAACTTCCACCTCGGCAACTGGCGTGACCACATCCCGACGCTACCCGACGGTTCAGTTCGACTGCTCTTGACTGATCCCCCCTACGGGATTGACTACCAGAGCAATTACCGGCAGGAGCGCCACGCGCCCATCGAGAACGACGGCCAGACCGACGCCATGCGCGAGTTGGAGGAGTGCATCGCGGCGTGCCTGCCAAAACTCGCGGGCGACGCGCATGTGCTTGTCTTTTGTCACTGGCGCAGGGAGCCGGAGGTACGCAGCAGACTTGAGGCCGCTGGTCTTGCCGTCAAGGGGCTGCTCGTTTGGGAAAAGAACAACACATCCATGGGCGACTTGCGGGGCACGTTCGCGCCGAAACACGAGCTTATCGTTCATGCCGTCAAGGGGACGCCGGAGCTCTACGTCCGCAAGCCGGACGTTCTACACGCCGACCGCGTGCCTACGGACGACCACCCCACCGAGAAGCCGGCTGCGCTGCTGCGCGAGCTTATCGAGGCGACGACGGTTGCGGGAGACACGGTGCTTGACCCATTCGCCGGCGTCGCGAGCACGCTGGTCGCGGCGAAGGATATGGAGCGCGGGTATTTCGGCTGCGAGATTTCGCCGGAGTATCACGCGACAGGCAGGGGGCGGCTGGCATGACTAGCAGTCAAAAGCACCAAGCTGCCCGCGCCCTCGGCGCTTACTGGGAAGAAGCCTTTGCCCGCCTCGCTATCGAGGCGGGCTTCTCTCTCACGCTGCACCAGTCTGGGCGGAGAGGAGCGGCAAGGCTTCTCGTGCCAGCAGAGGGTGGATACCGTGGTATGCCGCTGCCCGATGTCACGATTTGGACGTCACCAGTTTCGCATCATGAGATTAAGCACAAAAACCCCACCGACGGCGGGAACTATGGGCTTGAGGTATACCGCTTCAATGCCCTGACTCGCTTGTACAAGGAAACCGGCGAGCGCGTTATGTACACTATCCACGACTGGACGCGACTTGGGCGCGATAACAGGCAGTGCGAGATTGAAGACTGGGTAACAGCTAGTGTTCGTTACCTTGCGACATGCATAAAGAAGACGAAGGATGGCTACTCATATGTGGACGGGCAGTGGGAAATAGTGCCTATTCACCTCTGGCCGAAAGATGTTTTTAGGCCACTCACTGGTTTCTGGAGGCATGTGCGCAGCGGGGGTGCATCATGAAGGACTTTCGCGACCCACCATTCCCGTACTTCGGGAACAAGAAATACATTGCGTCGACTGTCTGGGAGTTATTCGGCGACGTCAAGCGCTATATCGAGCCCTTCGCCGGTGCCCTCGGTTGCCTGCTCTACCGCCCGGAATGGCATACGAAATTCTACGAACTGGTGAATGACGTCAACGGCTACCTCGTCAACGCGTGGCGCAGTGTCAAGAACAGGCCGGACGAGACGGCGCACCACGCCGCCGATATGTTTTCCGAGGCCGACTATCACGCGAAATGGCGCTACCTACAGGCCTACGATTGGAAAACGCTGGCGGCGCGCCTAGAGAACGAGCCGGAATACTGCGAGCCCAAAATAGGCGCGTGGTGGATTCAGGTTAGCTGCATGGCGATTGGAGATGCCACGGCGCGAATGTACAATGATGAGAGCACGCTCACTTCGATTCCGGCCATTGCCTCCCATAAAGGCATATATCAGTATTACGCCGATGTTCCGTCCGACATGACCGGCATGGAGTATAACTTGCGCAAGTGGTTCAATGGACTGGCGAAGCGGCTGTCGAACGTCAAAGTCTGCTGTGGCGGCTGGGAAAAGGTATTGACTCCGAGTTTGGTGTATAATAGGGATGTCGGCATTTTCTTTGACCCGCCGTATGCAGGGGTTAGAAATGTTTACAATAGGTACTCCACGCCCGTCAGCGCCGATGTCGAAGCTTGGATTATCGAGAACTACAAGCCGCCTCTAAAGGTGATCCTTTGCGGCTACGGCGCTGAGCACGACGGGCTGCTCGCGCTCGGCTGGGGTAAGCGGGCGTGGAAGGCGCATTACGGCATGAACGGGAAAACTGGCAAGGTGAAAGTCGACACCCGCGACGAGCAGTTGTGGCTTTCGCCTACGATTTCGCCCGCCGCGAACTCTTTGTTGTTGGGGGGGGTACGACATGAACGTGAGGCTTCTGGCCTATACACCCAAGCCGGACTTGATCGTCGCCGCTGCGGCGCGGGTGTGCTACTCGAAGGCGACGTCGTCTATTGGGGAGCTCGTCGCTGAAAGCGACGACTCACAGGGGCTTATCGACAAACTGGTCAAGAGCGGGCACATGTCGCCTTTTGAGCACGCGTCGTTTACATTCGGCGTCGAGGACATCTCCCGCGTGACGTCGCACCAGCTTGTCCGGCACCGGCTCGCGAGTTACTCACAGCGGAGCCAGCGGCATAGTGACGGTTCCGCCGAGGAGATCGTGTGTCCGCCTTCGGTCGTGGCCGACGGGCGCGCAAAGATGATCTTCGAGAAAATCGCGGACAAGCTCCTGCCGATCATCATCGACCTTAAGGAGTTAGGCATCCCCAACGAGGACGTCCGCTACATCCTGCCGCAGGGCATTACCACATCCCTCGTGGTCACCATGAACGCCCGCGAGCTCCACCATTTTTTTGAGGTTCGCCTTTGCCAGCGCGCCCAGTGGGAGATACGGGAGCTGGCCGGGGAGATGCTGAGGCTGGTCAAGGAGGTCGCGCCCATGCTGTTTGCGACGGCGGGGCCGCCTTGCGTTACCGGCGAGTGCAGGGAATCGCGCCCGTGCGAAAGGAGTATCCATGATGTTTCCGAAGTGGACGGAGCCCAACCCGCTTGAGGCTTACCGTGACTCGACGGACTGGAGATGGTATGATGCTGCTGAATTTGGTCGTATTCGTTCTCGTCGGCCTCCCGCTGATTACCCTAGCGATTGGCCTGACGGTGGTTCCTGCGGTATTCAAGGATACTGCGGCTGATGTCGACTTCGGGGGATACGTCCATCCTGCCGCGCTATAGACGCGGCAGGAGAATATTTATGCGTGCGCGGCGCGAGTAAGCGAGTGGCCATGTGTCACGGAAGCCCAAAGCGCCGCGCGTTTTTGCAGAACGTGAGAGGGGGCGCAGATAATGGCGCGTTCCTATGGTGGCCTATGGGAGCAGTTTATCACATGGGAAAACTTTATCACGGCATACGAGGGCGCGCGAGAGAGTGGCAAGCATTCCGAGGTGGGGCGGCAGTTTCACCATAAGTGGACGGAAAATTTGGCCGTCTTGAGGCAGGAACTCATAGCCGGCGCTTGGAGCCCGCTGCCGTATGCGCGGTTTCTGGCGTACCGCGAGCCGAAGGTGCGGCAAATAGAGACGCCAGCGTATAGGGATAGGATAGTGCACCACGCCATTGTGCAGATACTGGAGCCGATATTCGAGCGGCGGTTTATCTACGACAGCTATTCGTGCCGTAAGGGCAAGGGCATCCATAATGCCGTTGACCGGGCGGAGCAGTTTATCCGTGAGGCGCACGCGCAGTGGGGTAAGGTGTACATCCTCAAGGCCGACATCTCTAAGTTTTTCCCGTCAATAGATCATGGAATACTCTTAAAACTAATCGGCGCGGCGGTGCGGGAGGCGCGTTTTATGGACGTGATTTCCAAGGCGTTTTTCGCGCCTGGCAGCGAGGTAGGCGTGCCGATAGGGGCGCTGACGTCACAGCTTGGTTCCAACATTTATATGGACGGCTTAGACCACCATATAAAGGATGGGCTGCGGACGCGGTACTACCTGCGTTATGCG
>JAISUL010000022.1 GCA_031272145.1 Synergistaceae bacterium | reverse complement strand
TCCAAAGCGCGTCCATGATGGAGCGCTTTTCCTTGGGCTTCTTCATGGGGAATAGGATACCACAGGCCTTTGCGGGTATACAAGCGCTAGCGAGTCCGCGCCGCCCACTCCTCCATCTTCCCCTCCGACACACGCCACTTATGGCCGTCCGTCCACTCGGACACGCGGCAGAATCGGCAGAACGGGATCGGGCGCGACAGGAAGTTCATGACCTCCCGCGCGTCTTTCGCTCTGTATATGTCGATGGAGTCTTCGTCGGCGACCGGCAGTCGCTCGCCGAAACACTCGTTGAACAGATGGGCGTAAGCCGGAAACGTGCAGGTGTAGAGCCGGCCATCGCGCAGCATGATGCAGCAGTTGGCCCGGCCGCACTCCCCAAAGTTCTTCTTGACGGGCTGTTTGCCGTCGAGGTCTAGCGAGTATTGAATCATCGTCTTGACCTCATAGGCGTCGTTGAAGGAGGAAATCGCAACCCCGTGCGCTTCGCACTCCGCTCGTATCGCCTCGAAGCGCTCCTTGAGGCCGGGGTAAACCGTGACGGAGATCTCTACTCCGCTATCACGGCAAGCAAGCCAAAAGCTCTCTCTCTCTCTCTCTCTCTCTCTCTCTCTCTCTTAATCGGCAGGAGCAGGCCGTTCGTCACGATCTGGATGACCGACTTTGGGAACGCGGCCCTCGCGATCGGGAGGAACTTCTCTACGTCGGGGTGAAGCATCGGCTCGCCTCCCAAAAGGTGAACGATAGGCGACCGATCGGCGAAGAGCGCGGACATCCTGCCCATATCCCTGGCGAAGACGCCGAGGTCGGCGAACCGCCCCTCTCGGCAGAGAGGCGAAAAGTGATTGCAGCCCGCGCAGTTCAGGTTGCAGTGGTCGGTCAGGTGGACGTCGAAGGCATCGAAGTTCCACGGGGCCTTCATGCCGGTCAGCGAGTACACGGCGCGTATCAGGGGCTCCGAATGCCGGGCGTGCCATTTGACCGACCTAACAGCCCGCGCGGCGGTGCTAAGAACTCCCTCTGCCTTCAAACGGCTGACTACCCTTTGAAGCAACGGCTTGCGCAAAATAACCACTCCTTTCAAAACCAAGCAAAAGCCGGGCAAAAACGCCCGGCCTCCGATTAGGGAGCGAGCCCCCTTGAGGAACTAATCTCCCTTTGCCTTAGAACTCCAGCGCCTCGAACTCGCGCCTCGCTGCGGCTCGGACTTCTCCGTCCGTTACCAAATCCCAGCCGGTCATCGCGAGGCCTTTGGCGCCGAGAACCACCACCTCGTCAGCCCTCGGCGACGCAGCGGCCTCGCGGAACGCTTCGGTGTGGCCCTGGACTTCCTCCGGCGCTATCCATAGGTAGTCGTGAATCGCCGGAACGACCATCGACACGTTGCCTATGTCCGACGAGCCGACGCGCTCCTTCGGGTCGGGGCTGTACATCTTCTCGCCCAGACTCTCCATGTTCGCCTTGAACCGCCCGCATATGACGCTGTTAGGGTAGCGCTCGGCGAAAAGCGCGGACTTCTCCGTCTCGACCTCCGCCCCGGTTAGCTGAGCAGAACGCATAACTGCCGCCTCGATGCCGGCCATCATGCGCTCAAGCTCGCTGCGCTTTCCCGCCCTCACTGTGAACTTCCCCTCGGCGAGGTCTGGCACGATGTTCGACGCCCTGCCGCCCTCCGTGATTATGCCGTTGCACCGGCCGGTGTCGGGCCAAACCTGCCGGAGCGCGTCTATCGCGTTGAACAGAGCAATCAAAGACGTGAGCGCGTTGACTCCCTTTTCTGGAATGGCGGAGTGAATGGCCCTGCCCTTGTACCTAACCGTCAGGCTCTGCGCCGCAAGGCTGCCGCGCCCGATCACGTTCTTCGTTGACGGGTGCATCATAAGCGCGAAGTCCACGCCGCTGAACGCACCCCCCTCGACCAGGTGAACCTTGCAGCCGCGGGTCTCCTCGGCAGGGGTGCCCATGACGACGACCTCGCATGCAACTCCGGCCTCCCTCGCCGCCTCGGCCAAGGCGATCCCGGCCCCGACCGAGCACGCCGCTATGATGTTGTGCCCGCACGCGTGCCCGGCCCCGGCAAGGGCGTCGTACTCCGCGAGGAACGCTACGCGGGGAGCCCCGGCGCCGACGCGAACCGACGCGCGGTACGCCGTATCGAGGCCGAGGTACGGCATCTCAACGTCAAAGCCGTGCCCGCGCAGGAGATCCGTCTGCCACGCCGCGGCCTTGAACTCCTCGCAGCCGAGCTCCGGCGCGCCGTGTATCCTGTGGCTCAGCGCTATCAAGTCCCCGCGCAGGCCGTCAACGATCTCGCAAACGCGGCTACTCAACTATGTCCATCTCCTGGGCGAGTATCTGCTTGTCGAAGCGCGGCGTGAACTTCACCTTGTCCTTCTTGCCGTAGTTGTCCTTGTTGAAGTAGAGGGGGATGACTCCGACGTCGTCCAGAATCACGCGCGCAGCCTCCTCAAGGTACTCCGCCCTCTTGGCCACGTCGGCTGTCGCGTCGCCCGCGTCTATCAGCCGGTCAAACTCGGCGTTCGAGTAGTGCGCGCGGTTCGACGTGCCCTTCCCCGGCGTCTTGTCGCGCGAGTAGAACAGGGTGTTGGCCATCTCGCCGAGGTCGATCATCTCAGACCACCCGGTCATCACGAGGCTGGACTTGTCGCCCGGCCTGACGTAGTCGAAGAAAACGCTCTTCGGGTGAAGCATCAGGTCTATCGTAATGCCGATCTTGGCGAGCTGGCTCGCTATCGCCTGGGCGACCTGGGCGTCGTTGGGGTAGCGTCCGTTCGGAGCGTCGAGCTTGACCTTGAAGCCCTTCTCCCAGCCGGCGTCCTTCAGGAGCGCCTTGGCCTTCTCCGGGTCGCACGGCGGGACGGGCAGCCCGTCAAGATAGCCCCTCTTGCCCGGCAGGACGAGCTCGCCCGTCGGATAGCCGCTGCCGTTCAGCGCGACCTTGACGATGAGCTCCCTGTCAATGCCGAGCGACATGGCCTGACGGACGCGGACGTCGGTCATGGGGTTCGTCGGCAGGTCGATGGCCGGGGTTGGGGAGCGGTTGGCGTCGATGTGGAGGTAGATCAGCCGCGCGCCGGGGTGAGATACCACCGTCGTGCCCTTGTTGCGCTCGACTCGCTCGATGTCGCGCACCGGCACGTCCTCGATGAAGTCGACCTCGCCGGTCAGAAGCGCGGCCGTGCGAGTGGCGGCGTTGGTTATCGGGCGGAAGCGCACGTTCTTTATCGCGGGCGGCGTGCCCCAGTAGTGCTCGTTGGGGACGAGCGTGATGTGGTCTTCCTTGACCCACTCGACGCAGCGGTACGGCCCCGTGCCGACGGGCTTCAGGTTGGCCTCGTCGTTCCCGACGCGCTCGACGTAGGCCTTGCTCACGAGGCGAATCCGCGCGAGGTTGTCCAGGAGCACGGCGTAGGGCGTCTTGGTGATGATCTTGACGGTGTTGTCGTCGACGACCTCGACCCTGTCGATCCCGTTCACGGCGGACTTGGTGGTCGTGTCGCGGATGCGCTCGACGTTGAACTTCACGTCCTCGGCGCTGAACGGGCTGCCGTCGCTGAACTTGACGCCCGGCCTCAGGTGGAACGTCCAGGTCTTCTGGTCGTCGGCGAGCTCCCAAGAGGTGGCGAGGGATGCCACCGGCTTGCCCTCAGTGTTGTTGCGCAGCAGTCCGTCGTAGAGGTGGCTGGTCAGGGCGTTGGTGATGGTCTCGTCCTGGTGGTGCGGGTCAAGGAACAGCGCGTCCGACCCCAAGCCGATGACGATGCTCTTCTCAGCTTGGGGCGCCGGCTCTCCGGCGAGGCCGGGCGCAGCAAGGGGAACCAGTCCCGCGATGAGGCAGAGGGCGAGGGCAGAAAGGAAAAACTTACGATACATAAAAAATCCTCCTTCATATAGTGGAAGAATCGATGACATATTTCGGAGGAGTATACAACACCGCGCCGCGCAAGACAAGTCTTGGGAACGAAAAAAGTTTTGGGGTAAAAAATTCGCTTGACAAAGCACGCCCGGCGTGCTATAGTCCCGGACGTCACGCGCTCCAATAATTTCTAGCTAGGGAAGGAGTACTACCAAATGAGAGAGAGAGAGAGAGAGAGAGAGAGAGCTTTCTGAGCTTCCCTCTGACTCACCTATCCGCGTCGTCCTGAGCGTCTACGACCCCTCCGGGACGTACTCAGCATATGCTGGCGTCGTCCTCACGTCCATGTTTTCCAACACGCGAAGCAAAGTCCGCGCGACGATCCTACACGACGACACCCTGACGCCGGACAACCGCCGCCGATTCGAGCGCACCGCCGAGCGCTTCGGCCAGGCCGTGGACTTCCTCGACGTCGGCGAACGGGTTTTCGACGTCACGGCTAACCCGGATTCTTTCCTGCAGCTTACACGTGGGACGCTCTTCAGGCTTCTGCTCCCAGAACTGCTGCCAGACCCACGCGTGATATACCTCGACTGCGACGTTGTCGTAAATCTAGACATAGCGGAGCTTTGGGCGCTGCGCCCGGAGGACGCCGGCCTGTCTCTCGCGGCGGTGAAAGATTCGTGGGTTTCGAGGTATCGCGTACACGGATTTCGCGCAAAATTACGCAACTGGGTTATGGGGCACGCGCCTCAGGAGTATTTCAACGCGGGCGTTCTTCTTATGAACTTCGCGCGAATCCGTGAAAGGCACAACTTGCTTAAGGAGAGCAGAGAATTTTTCGAGCGCTATAATTTGCTTAGCGATGACGCTGACCAGGACTTCCTCAACACGGCGTTCCGCGGCGACGTTATGCTTGTCGATGGGCGGTTCAACGACTTCTACGGCTCGGAGGGCAGGTACATAATGCACTTCGCGGGCCGCAAGCCTTGGAAGTTGCCAGCGCACTCCCCGCGCGACGCCCTGTTTTGGAAAACCCTAATGGACTCCGAGTGGGGCTCTACGGTGGTAGACCGGCTTTTGGGAATTCTGTACGCAAACAGCGAGAGGGCAGCGCCTCTTTCGACCCGCTCAAGCAAAGCCCTCCTTAAGCTGGCGTTAGCGTGCGTCAGGTCGCTTGTCTCACGCGCTCTTCACAGAGTGTTTCCGTTTCGGTTTTCTCTGACGGACTGGCGTGCGCTGTTCAAGGAGCTGCGGTTTCGGTATGTCCTCCGGCGTCCTGTGCCATGCGCAAGCTCTCCGCGGAACAGCCAGACGAAGGGGGCTTAGGCCATCAAGCGGAGCATGCCGCCCAGCATCTTGCGGGTGATTTTAAGACGCTCCGTCTGAAGACCGTATTGACAAAGCATGCCCGGCGTGCTATAGTCTCCGGCGTAACGCGCTCCAAAATTTCTAGCTAGGGAAGGAGTACTACCAAATGAGAGAGAGAGAGAGAGAGAGAGAGAGAGAGAGAGAGAGAGAGAGCCTCTCTAGGCTCGCTCGGCGTCATGCTGCGCGTTTCGCTGACTGGTGCAAAACCTTTATCAGGGTGTCGCTCAACTGGAACGCGCTTAGGCGTTTGCACGATGTCAGGCCTAACTCCGTACTGGTAGTCGAACCCTCCACCGGACACGGAGAGGTCATACCGGCCTACGTGCGCTATTTTCTCGACCTAGGCTATAACGTAGATGTCCTGACCACGCCGTCGGTACTTACTCTTGATCCGCTTTGCCGCTTTGAGGGTGACGCCCTACGCGTTCGTTGCTTTTCTCTCCCGTGGCGCGCTTTGAGATATTTCCTCTCACGCACGCTCCCCCGAAAGCTCGCGTCGGCATATGAGAAAATATTCTTCACGTCCTTTATCCCCTACTGGCCAACGAGAGACGGAACCGAACCGCCAGGACGCCCTCATCTACTCGCGTCCGTATTCGATCACTGCCCGGCCATGAGAAAACTCGTCGATCGCGTTGCCGTCGTCGAACACCACTTTGAGCTTGTCGACAGAGAGCTCCTGGCGATGGACAAGGTAATCACCCTTGCCGAACTTGGCAAACGGCCATCCATCCGCGTCAACCCGCATTTCTTCGGCACTGCGCGGGCACGGGCAGAACGCGCCGATAACTTCGTCAACTTCATAACCGTCGGAAACATAGAAAGCGAGCGGCGCAACTATGACCTCCTCATCAGTTGTGTGGCAGGGCTGCATCAGATAGCGCCGGGCAGATTCAAAATAACGGTCGTGGGCAGGGGCGAACTTGAGAAAATCCCAGAGGAGCTCCAGCTGTACTTCGACGTAAAAGGGCGTGAAAAACGCGTCGGATTTTCTGTCCTCTACGACGAAATGGAGGCGTCAGATTTTTTCCTGACGCTGCTCGATCCTAGCAACGTGGAACACGACCGCTATCTCGTCAGCGGCACGAGCGGAAACTTCCAGCTTATATACGGCTTCGCCAAGCCGTGCCTAATACCACGGAAGTTCGCAGCGAAACATGGGTTCACGAACGCCAACAGCCTTATATACGAAGACAACTCAAACCTGACGGAGACCATGTTCGTCGCCATGAGGATGAGTGCCGAGGAATACTTGACGATGCGGAACGCGCTCAAAAAAACCGCCGACGAAATCGAGGCCGAGTCCCGCAAGGTTTTCCGAAGGATAGTAGGCGAACGGCGGGACCCGTCTCCATGTTGACAAAGCACGCCCGGCGTGCTATAGCCCCTGACGTAACGCGCTGCACGCTGCAATGCCGCGGCTGCTCGACGGCCTGAAGCGGTCGGACAAAATCATCAAAATATGGCTGACGACGAACGGAACGCTCATGCCCGACGAGACGCTGCTTCCGCTGATGCGCGATCCGAGGGTCTGCGTAACCATAAGCGACTACGACGCTCTGTCGTCAAGGAAGGCCGAGCTAATCGACATGTTCGAGCGGCTCGGCATCGCTTACAACGTCGCGGAATGCGCGAGCGGCGGATGGATCGACTTCGGGGATATGCACGAGCGCGGGAGAAGCTGGGACGAGACGTGCAAGATTTACAAAACGTGCAGAGCGTGCTCGTCGTGCAATCCTATGATTGGCGACAAGCTTTTCCCCTGCGCGCGCGTCGCCCGCATGGACGACCTTGGCCTGAGGAAGGCCGAAAGCTGCGAGTACGCAGCGCTGGAGGCAGACCCTGAGCGCACACGGCGCAACGTCGAGAAGCTTTTAGCGGCGGATGGCATCCCCTGCTGCGACTTCTGCGATTCCTGGTCTGGCGCAAGGATACCGGCAGCGCTGCAATAGCCCTCTCCCTCCGCTCTTCCTATGATATGATACATGCGCTACAAGCTCAGAAGGGAGAGGGTATTTTGGCGGCAAAGACAGACGGCGCACACGCCGGCGCGGGCAGATGCCTGCGCACGAAGAAGGACGTCGCCGCCGCCCTCGCGAAGCGGAGCTTCCACTACTCGGTCTGCTTGCGCGAGTTTCTCGAGGACGAGGCCAACGCCGGGCACTCCTTTTACGTCAAGTTCCACGCCCTATTTACTGAGTGCCAAAAGTCCATCCACTATCACTACGAACTTGCCGACTTCTGC
>JAISUL010000079.1 GCA_031272145.1 Synergistaceae bacterium | reverse complement strand
ATTACTCTGACCTGTGGGGGACGCGCGAGAGCAAGTACGCCGCTCTGGACGCAATAACCCTGAGCACAACCCCATGGACGCGCCTCGTCATGGACGCGCCGTACTACTTCTTCGTGCCGAAGGACTTGAGCGACGCCGAGGAATATAAAAATGGCTTCGGGGTAAAAGAGCTCTTCTCTGTGAATTCCGCCGGAATCGTCACGTCGCGGGACAGCTTGACCATACAGCACACTAAGGCAGAGTTGAAGCGCGTCATAGCTGACTTCACGTCTCTCTCGGAGGACGCCGCGAGGCAGAAATACAACCTAAGGGAAGACGTACAAGATTGGGCAGTTGCTTGGGCGCAAGATGATTTGCGCAGCGCAGAGCTTGACGACGCTAAGATACAGCCCATAGCGTATCGCCCGTTCGACACGCGCTATACTTTCTACACCGGTATTCCTAATGGGTTTCATTGCAGGCCGAGGACCGAGGTTATGCAGCATCTCGTCGGCAAGGAGAACGTGGTTCTGATGTGCTCGCGACAAGTCAGGGCGTTTCCAGACTGGCATCATGTGTTTATAGCCGACATGATCTTCGAGTCTTGTCTGACGTCGAGCCAAACGAGTGAAATCAGTTACGGCTTTCCTCTTTACGTTTATGGCATGCACGGCAAGCGCCCGAACCTCGACGAGGCCATCGTCGCGCGGGTCGCCGCGATTATCGGGCGGGAGCCAGAGCCACTGGAGCTTTTTGATTATGTCTACGCAGTGCTCAACAGCCCGTCGTACCGAGATCGGTACCGCGAGTTCCTGAAGATCGACTTCCCGCGCATCCCGTACCCGTCGTCCGCCGAGGAGTTCGACCGTCTAGCGGCCATCGGGGGCAGACTGCGCCGGCTGCACCTTATGGAGGAGGTGCCGCCTCTGGCCACGACCTTCCCCGTTGGCGGCAGCGGGCTGGTGGATTCCGTGCGGTACACGGACGGGCGCGTTTACATCAACGATAGGCAGTACTTCGGAAACGTGCCCCAGGAGGCGTGGGAGTTCTGCATCGGGGGCTACCAGCCAGCGCAGAAGTGGCTGAAGGACCGCAAAGGGCGTGTGTTGTCCCTGGAGGAGATTCAGCACTATGAGAAGATAATCGCGGTACTCGTGGCGACGATGGAGGGCGGCGCTGCGTAGGGCGGCGTGCGGGGGAGAATTTCGGCGATGACGGCGGCGAAGCAAAAATCGGAGCGTCCGCCTAGGAGCTTGGCATAGTTCGTTGAGCGACCATGGCTAATATCGAGTTTGACCTATCAGCCCGCCTCCGGCCTCACAGCCGGGGGCTTTTTGCCGCCCCAAGGGAGCGGTACATGATGCAGCCCTCCAAGGTGCCTTAGACCCCAAGCCCAGAGTCCGCAGCACCCCGAAGCGGCAGGTGCACAGGGGCGCAAGCGTGCCTGCCGAACAACCTCCACGGCGCGGACTTCAAACGCCTCGCCGGACTGGGCGACGTGGAAGTCTGGCGGACGTCGAAGGACAATAGCAACCCCGACAGCACCGGGCGGCGCTTCAAAATCGACACCGACATAGGAAAGATCAGGGCGGGGTTCGGGAATCGGTTAGATGGACTTACGCCATGGGAAGGTTGATGCTCAATGGGAAGCGCATATTAAAGACATCATAGATACCCAGACCCATATGCAGGCAAAACGAAGGCTGGTACTATGGGGCACGAGACGTCATATTTCCGTGGGCGTTATATGGAGCGCGTATTGGGGAAGTGACGCGGCGACCGATCTCGCCAACCCACATCTTATTAGATTACTTGACAAGTTTTGGCGGCGATGCTAGTATGGGCGGACTTTCCGGACGACGAGATGTTTTGGATAGACCCCATTGACTGGCCCGCCTATGCACGACGGTGCCTAGCTAGGGGTCGGCCTGTGACGCAGGCGGAAATTGAAGCTGGCCGCAAGTTTTACGAGGATAAGTTGATTTAGCTCGCCCTGTCCTCGCTCTCTGTCACTCACGCGCCTCCGGCTCGGCGACGGCTTCACCAACTTCGTGGATAACCTCGGCGTCGGCCAGGACAACTCCCTCTCCGCCGCCAAGTACCGCCTGACTAACACACTAGGGTCAATCGAATCACGGCCCCCTTGCCTATATCGACGCCGTCGGGCAGCGCCCCATAGACGTCGGGGGGCGGCCATGTACTCGATGGCCTCTACGGTAGGCTTGACCAACCACTGCTTCGCGAGGTCTGCTTATACGGGGCATGTGCCGGAGCATGTGCGTGGGAGACGGCGCTCCCACGAGAAGGCGAATTTGTTTTCTGCCTCCTGACGTACTTCGGGCGTGATGGACGTGGCGTTCTGGAAGACGTCGTCGATGAACTCCTGTGAGCCGGTGTCCCTGGCGGCAATCTCCTCAATGGACGATGTCGCGCTCAAGTAACACACCCGCGGGGCGACGTTTAGCCGCCCTGCTTGGCCTTCCGGCTTGCCTCGGCCTCGGCAGCGCGCAATTCGTCGGGACACTCCTCCATAAGGTACTGCCGGATAACACGGCATGCCATAATAGCACGATCGGAAGCTTCCTTGCCTGCCAGTCGCCGCGACTCATCGTCGCCGCTCATGTACTCCCGCGCTACTTCCCACGCGGTGTCGATGTCCATTTCATCCACCCTAAATGCCTCCTAAAAGAGCGACCTTTAGCGCTCGGTCATCTGCTCCGCTTGCCTTAACATCTCCACGGCGCTCATGCGAGGAGCGAGGGTAGCCTGCCCCGCTGCCGGCATCGATAAGGCAAATTTAGCATAGTTTTTAACTTAGCGGACGACTTTTTGTGCGCGTCAAAGAACCTAAGGAACGCTGCCTGCGCAGTGTTGACATCATCGCGCGGGGCTTAGCCCTTGAGCTTTTTCATCAGCCTGGCTACGTCGTCCCAGTGAGCCGCCAGCGCGTAGACGTCCTCAGGGTCAATCGACTCCCGGTCCCCCTTGCCTATGTCGACGCCGTCGGGCAACGCGCCAGGCACCTGCTTCGCGAGGTGCTTATGGGCGTAGTCCGTCTGGATGTGGATGTTGCCGCGCGGCGTCAGGCCGAGCGGGGTGGGAACCTTGGGGCGCACAGCGGTTCCTTCGCGCTTCTCGTTTTCTTCGGGTTTTGCTGCCCCTGCCCCCTTGACTTTCCCGGTACCCCGTGGTATGCTCTCCTCATCCTTTCTGCTCCTATCACGTACTTCCTCGATGGTCACATAATGCCCGTTTACTCGCTTCCGAAAAAGAAACTTTTCATGGCCATCTTTTTTGTCCACAAGCTTGACAGTGTCGAAATTAGCCAAGATGTCAGGGATATGCTTGATGTCTTCCACCATTAGCGGTATCTGGTCTGGGTAATCCTCGAACGACTCTCCGCCCTCGCCGCCGGGCTTTCCCCGCGCGTTGCCCTCAGATGCTAACACATCTTTGGCCGCCTTCGGCACCTCGTAGGGCTTACCCCCGACCTTCATGGTCTTAATCGCCTCGCTCAGCTTTTTGCCATTGAGCTTCCCTGCGAAGCCGGCCCGGATGACACCGTCCTTTTTGGTGAAGGCGAAGTGGTGCCCGTCCTCGGTAGTCCTCCATTCGAGGTCTTCCTCGCCGTATTTGCGGTCGCCGCCCATCCCGTCGGGCTGCGGCGCGGCCATAGCCGCCGACGCCTGCTCCGCCGCCGCGATGTCATCGTCCGTTATGGACGTCCCGCGGCCCGTCTGAGCGCTAAGCTGCCGTATCTCCTTCAGCGCCTGCACCGGCGTGTACACCCCCGCGCCCACGGCCTGCACAATCGTTCCGATGTCCTGCTGCGCTACGCTCGCCCTCTGCTCCTCCTTGAGCTTCCACAGGCTGTTGAACGTGAAACTGAACTCAGGCGGCCTCGGCTTGCCCAACACGGACGGGCACAGCAGGTCGAATATCGACATGAGCACCGACCGCAAGTCCTTCTCCTGCGGCGCGGCGATCCCGTCGTAGTACGTCATGAGGTCGCTCTCCCCCGTCGCCGACATCCCGTTGGGCGACTGGCCGAAGAGCCTCGTCGTCGGCGTGTTGCACGCCCTCGCTGAGC
>JAISUL010000038.1 GCA_031272145.1 Synergistaceae bacterium | reverse complement strand
CGTCAGGGTCGTCGACGGGGTGCTGCGCAGCGGGCGCGACATCCTCTTCATGGCGACGGGAGGGCGCTTCACAGCGGAGGAGGTCGGGGTGTTCCGCCCTGCCATGACCCCCACGGACTCGCTCGGCCCCGGCGAGGTCGGATACGTAGCCGCCGGAATCAAAACCCTAGCAGAAGCCAGAGTAGGCGATACGGTGACCGACGCCGCATCACCCGCCCCGGCCCCCCTGCCCGGCTATCGGAAAGCTAAATCAGTGGTGTTCTGCGGCTTCTACCCCGTCGAGCGCGACGACTACCCCCAGCTGCGCGACGCCCTGGAGAAGCTGACCCTGAACGACTCCGCGATAGCCTGGGAGCCGGAGACCTCCGCCGCGCTGGGCTTCGGCTTCCGCTGCGGCTTCCTAGGCCTGCTCCACATGGACGTGGCGCGCGAACGGCTGCGGCGCGAGTTCGGCGTGGAGCTCGTTGCCACCGCGCCCAACGTTGTCTACGAGATAGAGTCGCACGGCTCGGTCATAGAGGCGAGACGCCCGACGGACTTCCCCGACGCCGGCGAGATCGACGAGGTGCGCGAGCCGTTCATAAAGCTCTCGGTGTTCCTCCCGTCGGACTACGTGGGCAGGGTGATGAAGCTGGTGCAGGAGCGGCGCGGGACGTACCGGTCGATGGACTACCTGACGCCGGAGCGGGTGCGCCTGATATACGACATGCCCCTGTCGGAGTTCATAGTGGACTTCCACGACAAGCTGAAGTCCATCACAAGGGGCTACGCGTCGCTGGACTACGAGTTCATCGGCCTGAGGCCCGCCGACCTCGTGCGGGTGGACGTGCTGGTGAACGGCGAGGCCGCGGACGCGTTCTCGTTCATATGCCACAAAGACGCCGCGTACCACCGAGGCCAGGCCGCCGTGACGAAGCTGAAGGCCCTGATCCCGAACCAGCTCTTCGAGGTGCCGATACAGGCGTCGATAGGCCGCCGCGTGATAGTGCGCGCCAACGTCCGCGCCCTGAGGAAGGACGTGCTGGCCAAGTGCTACGGCGGCGACATCACGCGCAAGCGCAAGCTGCTCGAGAAGCAAAAAGAGGGCAAGAAGCGCATGAAGCAGATAGGCAAGGTGTCCATACCGCAGGAGGCGTTTCTGGCGTTCCTGAGAGTAGAGGAGGAAAAAGATGATTCTAGGTCTTGACTTTTTCAGTGAAATTTGTATAATGGCGCTCGGCGCTCGGCGCTCGGCGCTCGGCGCTATTTTTGCGCTTGCGCGGGTGAACGGCCATGAGCGCGAACTCGCGAAAAGCGGCCCTCATAATTCCGAACTCCGCGTGGTGCTCCAAAAAGAAACAGCGGATGCTATTCCAATCCCCCGCCATTCTGACAGCCATATTGAAGCCGGTCTGCGACTTCTCCCTGCTTGACGCCAACGGACAGGACATGTCTGACGAGGCCATGAAGCGCGCCCTAATCGACCTCGCCCCAGCGGTCGTCCTGATCACAGCCCTCACGGTTGAGTCCCAGGCCCAGGCCCACCACTGCGCGAAGCTGGCCAAGGAGGCTCTGCCGGAGTCAACCGTCGTCATGGGCGGCGGCTACCCGACCCTGTGCGATACGGAGTGCATCGAGGACACCAACGTCGATTATATCTTCCTCGGGCACGCCGAGGAGAGGGCGGACGCCTTCGTGACGGCTCTGCTCGATGGGGACGACGTCCGCAGTATGGATGGCGTCGGCTACCGCGACGGAAACGGCGTCAGGATCAACCCTCTGAAGACCTACCTGCACGACGTCAAGAAGCTCGTCGACCCGGACTACTCCCTCTGGGATCTGCGCCCCTACATCGAAACGCCCGTCGTGAAAGGGACATTCCTGCCGTTTCCTGAGTACTCCGACACGCGGGTCATGACCATCTCCACGTCCTACGGCTGCCCCTACAACTGCAACTTCTGCGCGTCACGCATACTATGCGGCGGGCACATCGTGTTCCGTCCGCTGGACAGCGTGATACGAGAGATAGAGTACTTCATCGAGAAGTACGGAGTTAGAGGGCTCGAAACTTACGACGACAATATCCTGTTCGACCGCGCTAGGTTTAAGAAACTCTTCACGACGCTGGAGAGCAGGGGACACCAAATGACGTGGTGGCTACAAAATTCCAGCGTGCCATTCATGGACGACGACATAATCGAGTTCGCGAAGGCGCACGGCTGCTGTCACGTCACGCTGCCCGTCGAGTCCGGCTGCGAGCGGACGCTTCGCGACATCATCGGCAAGCCATACCACGACCTGAACAAAGTCCTGCACATCGTGAGCAAGTGCCACGAGGTCGGATTAGAGGTGACAGGCGCCTTCATCATCGGCTTCCCCGGCGAGACGTGGGACGAGATAAGAAGCTCGCTGGCCTTCGCCGAGAAGTGCGGCTTCGACAACCTGCAGATAAATATCGCCCAGGTCTATCCCAAAACGCGCCTCTATGACACGGCGGTTGAGATGGGCTTGCTGCCAAATGGCTTTCGCTTCAGAGACTTCGAGTACGTCGGCTTCGGCGCGGCGATGCTAGAGACCGACCAGTTTGCAAAAACGGAGTTGGAAATTCTGCGCGCCTTCGAGTGGGACAGGATCAACTTCTCCACCCCTGAGAAGAAGGCCAAGGTCGCCAGCTATCACGGCCTGACGCCCGACGAGATGGACGACTACCGCCGCAAGGCACGCCGCAGCCTCGGATTATTCCAGGTCAAAGACAGGGGATAAGGGGATAAGTAAAGATGCGGGACTTCCTGAGCAGACACAGACGCGAACTCATCCTAGCCGTCGGAATGCTCCTCTTCCTGGCCGCCGGCCTAGTCGTGAGCGCCACTCGCTCACCCGGAGAACCCGAGCAGCGGCAGCCGTTGGCGCCGCGGGGACAGTCGGGACATTCTGAGCAGTCTGAGAAAGCTGTGCAAGCTGAGCAAACTGAGCAAAAATCTGCCGCGAAGCAGGCGGCGGACGGGCAGCTGGTGCTCTATATCACCGGCGCGGTGCCCCGCCCCGGCGTGTACAAGCTCGGCAGCGGCGCGCGCGTCTACAACCTGGCCGAGGCCGCCGGAGGGCTGCTCCCCGGCGCCTCCCCCGCCGTCAACATGGCGGCTGTACTGCAGGACGGAGACCATGTCCACATCCCAAGCAGGAGCGAGGCCAAGAGCGTTATCGCCCCGGTTTCTACTCCCGCTCCTACCGCTCCTGCTGGGCGTTCGGGGGGGACGGCAAAAACGGCTAAGCCGGAGCCAGAGAAAACCGGCTTAATCGACGTCAACACTGCTAGCGCCGAGGCGCTCGTCTCCGTCAACGGCATCGGCCCCTCCCTCGCCGGCAGGATAATCGAGTACCGAACCCTGCACGGGCCTTTCAACTCCGTCGACGAACTCAGAAAAGTGAAGGGCATCGGCGCAAAGACGCTGGAGGCCATCAGAGGCCGCCTGACAGTGGGGCGGTAGCGCCCGTGATCGTCCTAGCCCGAGCGCCGTTCCTGCCCATCCTAGCCGGGCTCGCTGCGATGCTGGCCCTTCCTATTCCAATATGGACTATGCCGCTCGTCGCGGTGCTTGGCGCGGCGGGCGTGGCCTTGGTGTCGTTCCGCCACGATCGAATCGGGCAGTGGCGCGTAGGGGCGTTTACCCTGCTCTGCGCGTTCGTCTGCTCCTGCTGGGCTGCCTACGGACTGGGCTTCCCGCGCCGCGTCACGGGGAACGGGCTGCTCGGCTCGCGGCTGGATACTACGGGGACGGTCGTTGAGGGGCGGGCTTGGGGCCGGATGTACGCCTTCGCCGTCGACACGCCGCGGGGGCGCTTCGTGCTGACGCAGCCGTTTGACACGCTGCCGGAGGGGGCGGCGGTGCGCGTGTCGGGCGTGGTCAGGCCGTTTCGCGCGCAGGGGGACGGCTTCCGCGAGGACCGCTTCTGGTACTCGCGCGGCGTGGCGGCGCGCCTCACGTCGGCAGCCGCGGAGGCGCTACCTGAACAACACTGGAACATCCACGCGTGGCGGCGCCACCTCACGCGGGCGCTGAGCGTGCACATGCCGGCTCTGACCGGCGACTACCTGAAGGCGGCATGGACGGGCAAGCGCGACGAGGCGCTTCTGGCCGCGCACAGGGTCTGGGGCACAAGTCACCTCTTGGCCGTGTCGGGCTTCCACGTGGGGATCGTGATGATGTGCGCGTCGTGCCTGTTCCGGCGCGGAGTTATGCGCGTGTTTTGGCTGAGCCTGACTCTGTGGGCGTACCTGCTGCTGACCGGCGGAGCGCCGAGCGCCCTTCGCGCCGGCTTGATGATCCAGGCCGCGCTTCTCGGCGAGCTTGCCGGACGCCCAGCCGGGGCGCTTAACTCCGTGGCCTTGGCCGCGGTCGTCCTTCTAATGGGCAACCCCTACAGGTTTTGGGACATAGGCTGGCGCCTGTCGGTTCTGGCCGCTCTGACCATCGGGGCTGTGCTGGAGCGCGCTGAGCCCGGCGACTGGCGGACGTGGCCGGTGCTGAGCCTGCTGATATGGCTCGCGACGTACCCGCAGGTGGCGCGGACGTTCGGCAGCGTCCCGCTTGTAGGCCTTCCGCTGAACCTAATCGCCCCTCCGCTCTTCGCCTTCGCCCTGACCGTGGCCTCCGCCGCGGCGCTGCTGAGCCTAGCCGGCCTCTTGCCTGACCTGCTGCTTGAGGCAGTCGACGGCACGTTCGCGCTGTGGGCGGTGCTGGCCGACGCCGCAGCGCAAATTATGCCGTGGCAGGCCGAGTGGAGCGTCTGGGGCGCGTGGCTCTGCACCGGAGTCCTTCTGACTCTGATATGCCGGTCGCTGCTGGTGCCGTGGAGGAGCGTCGCGGTGGTGGTGCCGGCGCTGGGGGCGGGGGCGTTTTGGCTGTTCGGGGGGTAGTCCCCCCCAACTTCTCTGAAGGTGAGAACATGGATGTCAATGAGAACATCTTGCACGAGGCGGTGACTCAGGCTGCTATAGAAGAGGCGCTATCCCTCGTTAGGCGTGAGAAAATATTCGACGCGTCTCCTGGTGCCGACGACATCGTTCACACGAAAGACTTGACCGCTCTCCGCGCTCAGGCTCTGTGGCTTGTCGAAAGCACGATTGCCCGTCCTGATTTGCACACCGTGAACAAGAAGGTTGGCGCGAATAAAAAGGGTGGGCGCAGCGTTTACTCTAAGCTGTATTCTGACGGCAAGGATATGCTTCATCGGATCGTCGTAGAGGCCGACAACGACGGGCGCGTGCTAACCACCTTCATCACCAGGAACTCAAAAAAAGACAAAAAGGCTGTGGCTAAGAAGATACTGCAACAAATTGAGGACGCTGAGGAAATTATTTATAGCTCACTGTTTCAAAAATAGCGGGCGCACCTAAATCGTCAGGGCCCGCGACCGACCACGGTGTTTCACAGGAGGACGCTCTCCTCCACGCCGCCGGTAAAAAGAGCATAGCACAGCCCTCATAGAAAGTCAAGCCCTATCTGCCTGGGCAGTCAACACTTTCACCATTTCTCCTCCCCCACCGCCGGGCCGAGGTCAACCAGTTCGGCTTCAAAAGGCTGCCCGTCATAGCTTCGGAAGAGGTCTTCTATGGTCATAGGATAATCGGCGCGTTCATCGATCGGCTGCATAACTTCTCACCTCCAGGGAGCGGGCTCCCCCACGCCATTTAACGGATGAGGGACTCGTCCAGACTCCACGGGGGGACTTCCTCAGGCGGGCTTAGTCGGGAGGGACCAAGACCTCCAACCCGAGTGGCGTGACCCATGCTGCAAACGAGCCCTCGTGAAAGAGCATAGCACAGCCAGCCCGGGAAGTCAAGAGGGCAGCCGACCCAAATGCGTGCAAAAATGTCTGAACGCTCTTTTCGCAACCCCGGCTCATGGGGCCTACCCCCCTCTCCGGTGTTGCAGTGTTGCTTAAAGCCTCAAACCCACACGGTCACTGGGATTGAGGCTGCAACAAGGGGGGTGATCTCTGGTGATGCAGATGTTGCAGCTGGATCTGGCGAGGGCCATACTGCAGCAGCTTTTTAGTGTGAAATAAGGAAATAAGCGGCATCCGAGGTCTGCGGCCTCATGGAGGGGGGAGTTCTGCAACAGCTGCAACGTCAGAGATCATACCCCCTGTTGCAGCCGCCAGCCCAACGGTGGTGCTGGTTCATGGGCTGTAAGCAACACTGCAACACCTGAGAGTGGGGGGGGGTAGGCCGGGCTACGACCGCTCTTTCATATGGAATATCGTCTCCGAGTACGCCGCTCTGTCCCTCTCGGAGCGGTTCAGCACCGGACGGTGGAAGCGGTTCCCATCTTGACGAACTCCTTGAAGCGCTCGTCTATTTCATCGCGCATTTGAACACCCACTCGCTCGAAACAATCGAGAAGCTCTTCGTAGGCACCATCGCCACCGATAAAGTCCCAGAACTCAGCGGCGACCTTCAACTCAGCACCGACGTCGATCATGCCAGCCATAGTCCAGCGCTTATAGGGCTCTGGCTCGTAGGGGTTATATGGAATGGCGATGAACGTGTTTACGGTAACGTCAGGCCGAGCGGTCATTTCGATGCCTGCCCACTCCAGCAACGTCTGCTTGAAGCGTTTGAACTCGTTGCTGTTTGGTTTGGGCGATTTGATGTCGAACAAGTATCGAACGCCGTTCTTATCCTCAAGAAACAGGTCTGCCCTGACCGTTTTAAGCTCTCTGAAATCTCCGTTCAGGTGCTCTCGCAATATGCGCAGCTCGCGCGTTTTATCGGGACGAGGCGCTATCGACAGATTGGTTATGATGTCTTGAATAGCTCTCTGGCAGGCGGCGTATATCTCCTTTCCGAGAGCGTACTGTTTTTCGGCACGCACGAAACGCTCACGCGCCAGCGCAACCGCGACTGGTTCAAAGATCGACGTCCCGAAAGACGTACTGAATGAATGTATAAACGAAAACAGCGCCATCCTGTCGCGGCCGAGCAGCCTATAGTGAAACGGCATGTTTGTACTCTCCGGCGTATAGACCAGGAGCTTCTTCCTAAGGCACACTCTGATGATGTTCTCAACTTCGCTCCGCAAATTCTGCCGCATCTTATTCCTCCTTGGAGTCTAAGGCTCCTCGGAGGCTAAGCCTCCTTCATATGGAATATCGTCTCCGAGTACGCCGTCCTGTCCTTCTCGGAGCGGTTCAGCACCGGGCGGTGGAAGCGGTTCACTATCCTCATACCGGCCTTGGCGGCTATCGCTGGGTAGAGGTTACGTCTGTCGTTCGCCACGAGGAAAACGTTATACCCGTTGGCCAAGCTTTTCTTGCAGTTCAGGAGCACCTGCGCTACGCCCTCCACGTAGGCCTCCTGGGCATCCTTGGTCTTGCCTCGGAACATGGGGCCTATCTCGGCCGAGTCGTTGCGCTCGAAGCCGAAGAGCTCGTACGCGTAGGCGTGCTGCTCGTGGTAGTCGATCATCCCCACGTAGGGCGGGGAGGAGAAGATTCCGGCTATCCCGCGGTTCGCGGCGAGCGCGGCGAGCGCCGGAGAGGAGGCGCACTCTAGGGCGGAGGGCAGGTCTATAGTTCTGCTGTCGCCGACTAGGCAGAGCTGGTGCGTCGCGGCCCCGCGGAGCCGCCGGAGCCCCTCGAACTCGGCCAGGCGCGCGACCGTGTCCTTTGCGTACCTGTCCCACCACCTGGCCATGCTGAACAGCGGGCGGCAGACCTTGCCGTGCTTCGTGCAGTAGTATGGCTCCGAGACCGGCTCTAGCAGGGTTGCTAGGTCGGAGTGAGTCGTGGCGCGGCAGCTCCTCATCGCGCGGCTGAGCGCAACGGAGAGCGCCCGCTTCGTCTCCGGAGGCCGGACTTTCTCGATCTCGCCGAAGATAACGTCTATCTCTCGTCGCACGCTGGGCAGGTACCATTTCCCTAAGAACGAGCCGTCATCGACTTGGGGGTTGGGGTCGGGGGGCTTGCTTCCCTCGACTGACTCCTCTGAGACCCCTTGGAGGAGCGCTACCCCGTACTCGGCGACCAGCGCGCGGTACACGGGCAGGAACGCCTCCGCCTGCGCTGGCCCGTACTCGTCCTCGTCGATCTCGCCGCGGCGCAGCCTGTACCGATACTCGGGGGAGGGGAAATACTGCTCGTTATAACTGGCCAGTGCGTCCGTCAGGCGCGCCTCGAACTCAGGGATGCGAGAACGAGCGACGCTCTCCTTCAGCACGTCCGATACTCGCATCGCCTCGGTCTGGAGGTCGATGAGGTCGCACCGCGCGACCTTGCAGTTGGCTATCATCGCGTTGAAGGCCGAGACGTCGACTCCGACCGCGTGCATGCCGCACTCGCAGGCCTGGACTAGGGTCGTGCCGCTGCCCGCGAATGGGTCGAGAATCACGTCCCCCGGGTGGAAGTAGACGTCCCGCTTGAACTCGTCCGTATGCCCGTCGATGAAGTACTCCACAAGCTGTGGGATGAACTTCCCCTTGTACGGGTGCAGCCGGTGTACGTGCTTGGTGGTCTCCGCCTCCTTGTACTGAGCGAAGGACAGCGTCCAGTTGACGGAATTGGGGACGGTCGTCTCTGAAGGGTCAATCGCCTCCGAGGAAGCAGTCTCCCCCATGCCGAACTTCTGTTTGTAGGCGCGGCCGTAAGAGCTGTAATACTCCTCAAGCTCGCGTCTAGACACTCCGCCTACTCCGTCTATGTCGACGCGCGCGACGCGCCCGTACTGAATGAGGTAGGAGATGTTGGACGGTGTTACCGTTTTTCCGAGAAGACGGCTAGCGTATTCGGCTGCCTCGGCGATGCTGAGGACGTCGCGGGCGGCGTTTATTAGATTGTTCAAAGTCCGTTTCGCCTCCTTGCCGCTACGAACGCGGCGCGGACAACATCACGCTTCTAGCGTCGAGAAGCGTGGCGGCGACCAGAGCGGCCCGCACTCTTGAGGTCTCAGGCCTCAGAGGGCTCAGAGCCCACAGCGTCGTGCGAAGGCCGCTCTTTATCTCGCCGTGCATTCCCACTCCGCTCACGCCGGCATCACCGGCGGCATCCTCCTAACCGCGGCCCTCTGTATAAGCACCACCGCCACGAGCAACGCCGCGCCGGCCAGGTCCGTGTACAGGCCGCTGTCTATCAGGCACAGGGCGCCGGCGAACGATATGACCTGCACTATCGGGTGCATCTTCGTGAACAGGTACCCCTCCACCGCCGCCGCTATCATAAACACCCCGACGCATGCCCCGATGGCCACCCTCAGGCCCTCGAAGAACGTCGTGTCTATCAAAAGAAGCTGCGGGGAGTATATGAACATGTAGGGCACTATAAATCCTGCCAAGGCCAGCTTGACGGCGGCGTAGCCGGTTTTCATCGGGTCTCCGCCCGAAAGCCCGGCAGCTGCGAAGGCAGCCAGCGCCACGGGGGGAGTCAGGTTCGCGAACATGGCGAAGTAGAACGCGAACATGTGAGCCGCCACCTCAGGTATGCCCAGCTTCGACAGGGCGCGGGCACCGATCGTCGCCGTGATGATGTACGCCGGAATCGACGGCACGCCCATCCCCAGAATCATGCAGGTTATCATCGTGAATATCAGCGTGAAGAGCAGGTTGTGCTTGCCGAGGGAGATTATCGCGTCGGCCATCGTGAGCCCGAAGCCGGTCTTCGAGATGGCGCCCACGATTATCCCGACGCAGGCGCATGCCATGGCCACGGGAACGGTCTGCTTGGCTCCGTCCGCCAGCGAGTCGAAGATGTCTCTAATGCTCATCCTCGTCGAGGCGCGGAACATCGACACGACCACCGTGACCACGATCGTGTACACGGCGGAGAGGATGACCGTGTAGCTCGTGCCGAGGAGCATATATAGAAGGAAGATCAGCGGGATGAGCAGGTGCCCCTTGTCCCTCATGACCGCGCCGGGCTTAGGCAGCTGCTCCTTGGGCAGGCCTATGAGCCCCAGCTTGCCTGCCCTCAGGTGAACCTGAATCAGTATCCCAAGGTAGTAGAGCAGCGCCGGTATGGCGGCGTGGACGATGATCTTAGAGTACCTCACGCTGAGTATCTCCGCCATGATGAACGCCGCGGCGCCCATGACCGGCGGCAGCAGCTGGCCTCCCACCGACGAGGCCGCCTCGACCGCGCCGGCGAACTCCTTGGAGTAGCCGGTCTTTTTCATCAGGGGGATGGTGAACGCGCCGGTCGTCACGACGTTTGCCACTGCCGAGCCGTTTATCGAGCCGAGCAGCCCCGACGAGATGACCGACACCTTGGCCGGGCCTCCCTTGGTGTGTCCGGCGAGAGCCATCGCTATGTCGTTGAAGAACGACCCCATCCCGCACTTGTTCATCACCGCCCCGAACAGGATGAACAGGAAGATGTAGCTCGCCGCGACGCTCACCGACGAGCCGTATATGCCCTCAGTGTTCGCGAAGAAGTGGTTGGAGAGCTGCGTCCACGTGTATCCCCTGTGCCCGAAGATGGGCAGGCTCATGTTCCAGAGCCCCCTAGGCCCGCAGAGCCCGTAGGCTATGAAGATGACGCTGAGTATAGGAAGCGCCCAGCCCGACATCCGGCGCGACGCCTCCAGCACGAGCAGCACCAGGATCGTCGCCACGACCACGTCCGGCGTGTTGGGGCGGCCAGCCCTCATCACGACGCCCTGGTAGTCCATGCACATGTAGACCGGCACCGCCACGGCCAGAACTATCAAGAGCCAGTCGTACCACGGCACGGTCTTCCGGCTGCTGTGCCTGCCGAAGGGGTACATCATAAACCCCAGCACCAGCATCATCGCCACGTGTATCGAGCGGTGCTCCAGCACGACCGGGGTGAAATTGACCGACGTCACGAAGTGGTACAGCGACACGGCCACGCAGAGGAAATAGAAAAAACTTTTCAGCGTGGGAGAGCTGAACGACCGCGTGACTGCCTCCTTGTCGAACTTTTCTAGCAGTTCTTGCTGCTTTTCGGCTTGCTCATCCATTGAGTTCACTCCTTGATGGCCTGAGACCCCGTAGGGGTCTGAGATCCCGTGATGGCCTGAGACCCCGTAGGGCCTGACGACCCCTGTTCTACTTTCAGGCGGAGCCGGACGCGCCCTGGCAGGCTGCTTCCGCTCGCCAGCAGCGTTCCGTTAAGCCTGATGTCCCGCGTGGCGGTGGGAGAGTTGAGCCACACGAGCTCGCCGAAGACCTGGCCTATTTCTTCCATATATATGAGGCCGTTCTCGACGCGGCAGACACGGCCCTTGTTCTCCGGTATCCCGGCCCCGAACGCGGGAAACGTTATGGTGTCGAGCACGAGGTTCAAGTCGGGGTCTATGTGGTAGTACTCGTTCCACGGGATTTTCTCCAGCGAGTGCACCCACCCGAAGAAGAGCGCGTCCCCGACATGCGCGGGGAGCTCCGCGTATATCTCCCCGGTCTTCCAGTCGCGTACGCGCAGTGACAGAGCGGCCAGAACCGCGAGCAAAAAAGCAGCGCGGCGCCGCCTCAGGAAGCGAAACGGCGCCGCGCAGTCATGCCTCACTTCAGCAGGCCCTTCTCCTTGTAGAACTTAGCCGCCCCGTCGTGGAACGGCACGGAGGTTCCGACGATCCCTCTGGTGGCGGTGTCGAGGTTGATGTTCGCCTTGGCCGCCGCGTGCGAGGCGTGGATGACGTCAAGGCCGGCGGGCGAGTAGATGTTGCTGACCACGTCGTACACCACGTCGTCCGGGAGCTCCTTGGCTATGAGCATGATGTTCATGACCGCGGCGGTCGTTGTGTCGCTGTCGGTGCCGTAGGTCGCGGCGGGGATCTTGGACTCGATGTAGAACGGGTACTTCGTCACGAGCCGCTTCAGGGCCTCGCCCTCGACCGGCACGAAGGCCAGCTTCTTGGACGTGCCGAGCTCCATGATTGTCGCGTTGCCCAGCCCGGAGGTGACGAACGCCACGTCGCACATGCCGTTCTTCATCGGGTCGATGGCCTCGCCGTAGCTAAGGTAGTCCACCTTGCAGTCGTCGTAGGTCATGCCGTTCGCCTCGAACATCATTCGGGCGTTGAGCTCGACGCCGGAGTTGGGCGCCCCGACTCCGACCCTCTTGCCCTTCATATCCGAGAACTTCTTGATGCCGGAGTCGGCGGTCGTGACGATCTGGCACACGTTCGGCCACAGCCCCATCAGGGCGCGGAGGTCCTTCGCGGGCGGCTGCCCCTCGTAGGCCCCGAACGACTCGACGGCCTGGATGACCGCGTCGGACATCGCGATGGCCATCTCGCCCTGCCCCGTCAGGAGCGCGTTGATGTTCTCGGCTGTGGCGCCGGTGGCCGTGGCGGACGTCTTGTAGCCTATGCTGCCGAGGAACGTCGAAAACGCCCCGCCGATTGGGAAGTAAATCCCGCTGGTAGGCCCTGTGAGGACCGTGATGAAGTAGTCCCCGCGCTTCACGTCCGCGGCGCCGGAGGCCGATGCCGTGAGACAGACAACTAGAAACAACCCGATTACCGCAAAAATCTTTTTCATTGCAATACCTCCCGTTAAAGTTGGGGCCTAAGGCCCCTTGGGGCATAAGACTCCTTGAGGGCTAATACCCCTTGGGGTCTAAGACCTCTTGGGGTCTACTGATCCCCTTGAGAAACAAGCGCCCTGGATTATATCGCGCAGGTGCCGATAATCCACTTATAATATAGGGATATTTTTTGGGGGCATTAGGCCCCTGATGGGGGGCTGCGGCTATGAAAAATTTCTCCGTCATCGGTGCCGGGGTGAGCGGCTCGGCGCTTGCCTTTTTGGCCGCCGATCTTGGGGCAAAGGTCTTCGTCTCGGAAGAAAAAGAGAGCGGAGTGCCTGCCCCCTTGGCTGAGCGCTTCAGGGCGGCTGGCATCGAGTGGGAGGCAGGCGGCCACACCGAGCGGGCGTTTCGCGGAGCCGACGCAGTGCTGCTGAGCGCCGGGGTTCCTCCGAGCGCGGCCTGCGTCGCCGAGGCCGAGAGGCGTGGCATCCCCGTGGTCGGAGAGATAGACTTCGCCGCGCCCCACATACGAGGCCCCGTCATCGGCGTGACGGGCAGCAACGGCAAGAGCACGGTCACGTCCCTCTGCGGCCACATCCTAAGGAAGGCAGGGTTAAAAGCGGCGGTCGGAGGCAACCTTGGCGAGGCCGCGTCGCTCTTCACGAAGGAGGACTTCGACTGCGTGGTTCTGGAGCTGAGCAGCTTCCAGCTGGCGCGGACGAGCCGCCTCAGGTGCCGAGTCGGGGTCGTGACGAACCTGGCGCCAGACCACATCGACTGGCACGGGAGCTACGAGGCCTACGCCGCGGCAAAGGCGCGTTTGCTCTCCCTCGTTGACCCCTCCGGCTGGGGAGTGGCGCAGCAGTGCGACGCCCTCGCCCTGAACGCGTCCCCGACCAAGACCGCCCTGCTCGAGTGGGAAAACGCGGGGCAAAAGGAGCGCGACGCGAGCGTGGGGAAGAGCGCAGGGAAGATCGCGATGGGCGAGGACGCGGCGCACCTGGTCGTCAACGGGGACTCACGCCTTCTGTTCAGATACCGGGACACGTCGCTGATAGGTCGGCACAACCTGGAGAACGTGGCGATGGCCTTCGCGGCTGTGCGCCTGTTCGGGGTGGACGCCGGCGGCGAGGACGCGGCGCAGTTCCTCGACGGCTTCCGCCCTCTGCCTCACAGATGCGAGCTGGTCGGGGAGGTCGATGGGGTGAGGTACATCGACGACTCCAAGGGCACGAACGTCGCCGCCTCCGCCACGGCCATGGGGTCTATAGACGGGCGCAAGGTGGTCATCCTGGGCGGCAAGGGCAAGGGCGAGGACTACGCCCCTCTGGCCGAGGCCGTGAAGCGCCACGCCGACGCCGCAGTTCTGCTCGGGGCCGAGCGGGAGAAGATCGAGGCCGCCCTGAGGAGCGCCGGCTTCTCGAACATCCGGTCGGCGCCGAACATGGAGGAGGCAGTCGAGGCCGCGCGGTCTCTTGCCCGTCCCGGCATGGTCGTCCTGCTCTCCCCCGCCTGCACGAGCTGGGACATGTACGAGAGCTACAAGAAGAGGGGAGAACACTTCAATGCCGTGGTCAGAGGGTTTTTCCCAGGTCCACGCCCGGACGCGCACTAATGACCGCAGCATCTGGCCACTGTGGCTAATCCCGCTGGTTTTGAGCGGCGCCGGGATCATAATGATCACGTCCCTGACGTCGCACAGCTTCCCCGACGCGCCCTACGACATCCCGCTCAAGCAGTGCCGTTTCCTCGGGCTGGGCATAACTGCCATGCTTGTGCTGTACTTCACGCCCCTGGCGCCCCTGAGGCGGGCTGGCTGGCTCATATGGGCTGTCTCCCTCGCCCTGACGTTCGCGACGCTCTTGCCCGGCGTGGGGGTCAAGGTCGGAGGGGCTAGGCGGTGGCTCGACCTGGGCTTCATACGGTTCCAGCCGATGGAGATGCTGACGATGGCTGCGCCGTTTTTTTTGGCCGACCGTCTGGCGAAGAGCCAGCGCGACGACGCCGGGTGCTTCTGGCGCCCGACGATGCTCGTGGCGTGCCTGTCCGCTCTGCCGATGTTCTTTCAGCCAAACATGGGCGGGATAATCCTGGTCTTTGCGATATGCATGTCGACTCACGCGGCGGCCAGAGGCTGGAAGTACCCTCTGCTGGCGTCGTGCGGCCTGGCGCTATTTTTCTGGGCCATGATATATATGGAAGGCTACCGCATGAGGCGCCTCTTCGCGTTCCTAGACCCGTGGAAAGACCCGACCGACACCGGCTTCCAGATAATACAGGGCCTGGTGGCCTTCAGCAACGGCGGTCTGACCGGCGTCGGCATAGGCAAGGGGCTCCAGAAGCTGAACTACCTCCCAGCCGCCCACACGGATTACATATTCCCCGTGATAGGCGAGGAGTTCGGCCTGATAGGCACGATGGCCGTGCTGGCTCTCTACGCGGCTTGGACTCTCGCGGCATGGTCGCTCTACCGCCGCGCCGACAGCGTCTACCACGCGGTCCTGATATGGGGCCTCGCCGCGTCGGTTCTCTTCCCAATGTTCGTAAACCTCGGAGGGGTGATGAAGCTGATCCCCCTGACCGGAGTCCCCCTGCCCTTCATGAGCGCCGGAGGGACTGCGATGGTGTTCATGTGGGTAAGGGTAGGGCTCCTGATGCGGGTGAGCGCGGAGATAGCCGAGGCGCGCCAGAGGTGACGGCATGGTACTGATAGCGGCTGGCGGCACAGGCGGGCACATATTTCCGGCCCTGGCCTTTGGGCGCTGGCTCTCGGACAGGGGGCAGGAGGTGCTCTACATTTCGGGCAGCCGTCCGCTGGAGCGCGAGATATACGAAGCGCATGGAATCGAGCCGGTGGTGCTGCCCCTGTCGGGTTCTCCTCTCGGAGGCCAGGGCCAGGGGCGGGGCATGGGCCGGACAAAACTGCGGCGGTGGCTCGGCCTCGCGGCGTCGGTCGTGAAGACGGGACGCGTAATGCTGCGCCTGAGGCCTGACGTCTGCTTCCTGTTCGGGGGTTACGTCTCGCTGGCGCCCCTTCTGTGGGCGAAGCTTCTTGGCATCCCGGCCGTCGCTCACGAGCAGAACGCCTGCGCCGGGAAGGTCACTCGCTTGGCGGCGCGGCTCGGCGTCCCCGTCGCGTCCGGCTGGGAGGAGTGCCGTCCCCTCAAGAAATTCACCCAGGTCGGCGTGCCAGTGCGCAGCCTGCGCCGCATGAGCAGGGCCGAGGCGGCTGCCATGCTCGGCCTAGACCCGGCGGAGGCCGAGAGGCGCCTCGTGATAGGGGTGCTGGGCGGCTCGCTCGGAGGCACGGATGAGGTGTTGAGAAACGTCGGCGCGCGCTCCGACGGGGTGCTCTTCGTCGTGCTGGGCGACGGGCAGTCCGAGTCCGGCTCGCTGCGCTTCGTCGGGCGGAGGTGGGACATGGCGCCCGTGTACTCCCTTTGCGACGCTGTCCTGTGCCGTGCCGGGGCGTCCACGCTTGCCGAGGCGGAGGCGTACCGAGTCCCTGCCCTGGCCGTCCCCTGGCCTGGCGCGGCGGACGGGCACCAGGAGGCCAACGCCCGGCTCTTCGCGGCCCGCACCGGCTGCCCCCTCTGGACTGTCCCCGACGCCTTCGGAGCCCTATTGGGCTTGGCCGCTGCCTCGCGCGCCGGGCGCGTCAGCGGGCAGAACGACGCGTCGGAGAGGCTGTGGGCACTGGCCGAGTTTTCTTTGGGTGCCGGTCAAAAGTCAACGGAAAAAGCACTTGACAGGCCCGTCGGTTTCTGATATTCTTGCGATCGTGTCTTTCAATTTTTCAGGAGGGGATTCTGTGCCAACAATTAACCAGCTCGTCCGCAAAGGGCGTTCCGAGAAGCGCGTGAAGAGCGACTCGCCAGCGCTTCAGGGCAACCCGGCGAGGCGCGGCGTGTGCACGAGGGTTTACACTGTGACCCCGAAGAAGCCTAATTCGGCCCTTCGGAAGGTTGCTCGTGTGCGTCTGACCAACGGGATAGAGGTCACGTCCTACATCCCGGGCATCGGCCACAACCTTCAGGAGCACTCCGTCGTGCTTGTCCGGGGCGGACGCGTGAAAGACCTTCCCGGTGTGCGTTATCACATCATACGCGGTACTCTCGACTGCGGCGGGGTCGAGAAGAGAATGCGCAGCCGTTCCAAGTACGGCGCGCGCAGGCCTAAGAGCTAGGGGGAGCGATATGCCTCGCAAGGGTCATGTAAGAAAGCGTGCCGCGCTGCCGGACACGCGGTTTGGCAACGCGGCGGTGGCCAAGTTCGTGGCCAGCCTCATGAAGGGCGGCAAGAAGAGCATCGCCGAGAGGATACTCTACGACGCGCTGGACAAGGCGGCTGAGAAGCTGAAGACCGAGCCTTTCGACGTGTTCGAGAAGGCCATGAGCAACGTCGCGCCTCAGATAGAGGTTCGTCCGCGGCGCGTCGGCGGTGCGACGTATCAGGTGCCTGTCGAGGTGTCGCCGGAGAGGGGGCAGCTTCTCTCCATTCGGTGGATAGTCTCCTACGCGCGGTCCAAAAAGGGCATGCCGATGTCGGAGCGTCTGATGCGCGAGCTGATGGATGCGTACAAAAACGAGGGAAGCTCCATCAAGAAGCGCGAGGACACGCATAAGATGGCCGAGGCCAACAGGGCGTTCGCTCATTACCGCTGGTAAGCCTCTCATTGGCAGGTGCGATTTTTGGAAATCACGAAACTCAGGAACATAGGCATAGCCGCCCATATCGACGCCGGAAAGACCACGACGAGCGAGCGCATTTTGTACTACACGGGGCGCAACTACAAGATCGGCGAGGTTCATGAGGGCGCGGCCACGATGGACTGGATGGAGCAGGAGCGGGAGAGGGGCATCACGATAACCTCCGCCGCCACCACCTGCATATGGCGCGGCCATACCATCAACTTGATTGATACGCCCGGCCACGTGGACTTTACCGTGGAGGTCGAGCGGTCACTGCGGGTGCTTGACGGGGCAGTGGCGGTCTTCTGCGCCGTCGGCGGCGTCGAGCCCCAGTCCGAGACGGTTTGGCGCCAGGCGGACAAGTACCGCGTCCCGCGCGTCGCCTTCGTCAACAAGATGGACCGCATAGGAGCGGACTTCGACTCGGTCGTCGCGGCTATGAAGGAGAAGCTGGGCGCTAACGCCGTCCCGATCCAGATACCAATCGGCGCCGAGGAGGAGTTCTCCGGCGTCATAGACCTGGTGGAACAAAAGGCCGTCATGTGCAGCGGGGTGCTGGACGAGGCGCCGAAGAGCGCCCCGATCCCGGCGTCTATGGCGGAGGCGGCCAAGGCCGGGCGCGACGCGCTTATCGAGGCCATGTCCGACTTCGACGACGACATAATGACGCTCTACCTGGAGGGCAAGGAGGTCGGCGACGACCTGCTGCGCGCGGCTTTGCGCAGGGCGACCATTGAGCTGAAGGCCGTGCCGGTGCTGTGTGGCTCGGCGTTCAAAAACAAGGGCGTGGAGATGCTTCTCGACGCCGTAGTTGACTATCTGCCGTCGCCTGTTGACCTGCCGCCAGTCATAGGGGCGCGCCCAGGTGCCCCTGATGCGGTCGTGGAGCGCCACAGCAGGGTGGACGAGCCGTTCACAGCTCTGGCCTTCAAGGTGGCTGTCGACCCGTTCCTTGGGAAGCTGATCTTCCTGCGGGTCTACTCCGGCTCTCTGGAGAAGGGCAGCGCCGTGTACAACGCGAGCAGCGGCCACAAGGAGCGCGTCGGGCGCATCATGCGCATGCACTCCAACAAGCGCGAGGACGTCGACTCAGTCGAGGCGGGCATGATCGTGGCTGTTCCCAGCCTGAAGAACACCAAGACCGGCGACACGCTCTGCGCCGAGGGCGATCCCGTAGTGCTTGAGAGCCTGGAGTTCCCGGAGTCGGTCATATCCCTTTCCGTGGAGCCAGCCACTCAGGCTGACAAGATGAAGCTCTCGAAGGGGCTTATCGCCCTTGCGGACGAGGACCCGACGTTCCGCGTCAGGACGGACGAGGAGAGTGCTCAGACCATCATATCCGGCATGGGCGAGCTTCATCTGGAGATCATCGTGGACAGGCTGAAGCGCGAGTTCGGCGTTGACGTCAAGGTTGGCCGTCCGCAGGTCGCCTACCGTGAGGCCATACGCAAGCCGGCCTCTGCCGAGGGGAAGTACATCAGGCAGTCCGGCGGGCGCGGCCAGTACGGTCACGTCGTGCTCGAGATAGAGCCGCTGCCGGACGCCAAGGGCTACGAGTTCGAGGACAAGATCGTCGGCGGCGTCGTCCCGAAGGAGTACATAGCCGCGGTCGAGAAGGGGCTTGAGGAGGCCGTGCAGAGCGGCGTGCTCGGCGGATACCCCGTGATAGGCGTCAAGGTCACGCTGGTCGACGGCAGCTACCACGAGGTCGACAGCTCCGAGATGGCCTTCAAGATAGCGGCGTCGATGGGGTTCAAGGAGGCGGTGCGGCGCGCCGGCCCGATGCTGATGGAGCCCATCATGTCCGTGGAGGTCGTGACGCCGGAGGGCTACGTCGGCGACGTGATAGGCGACCTGTCGTCGCGCCGCGGGCGCATCGACGGCATGGACACGAGGGCCAACGCGCGGGCTGTGAGGTCATTCGTCCCGCTGGCCGGCATGTTCGGCTACGCCACCGACCTCAGGAGCAAGACGTCGGGGCGGGGCACGTTCACGATGCAGTTTGACCACTACGAGCCCGTGCCGCCGGAAGTGGCCGAAAAGGTTCTTAAATCTTAGAGTTTGTCAAGCGATGAAGTGGAGTCGGCGGGTTTCTTTACCCAGCCGGCTTAGCTATCGAGATAGGAGGAAGCAGCAATGGCTAAGGAGAAATTCGATCGTAGCAAGCCTCACTTGAACATCGGCACGATCGGGCATATTGACCACGGCAAGACGACGCTCACGGCGGCCATCACGAAGTGTCTGGCCACGGAGGGTCTAGCCGAGTTCACGGCTTACGACATGATCGACAAGGCTCCGGAGGAGCGCGAGCGCGGCATCACCATCAACATCGCTCACGTGGAGTACCAGACCGACAAGCGCCACTACGCGCACATCGACTGCCCCGGACACGCCGACTACATCAAGAACATGATCACCGGCGCAGCCCAGATGGACGGAGCGATCCTCGTGGTGAGCGCCGCGGACGGCCCCATGCCTCAGACGCGCGAGCACGTCCTGCTTGCCCGTCAGGTCAACGTCCCTGCCCTCGTGGTGTTTATGAACAAGACCGACCAGGTGGACGACCCGGAGCTTCTCGACCTCGTTGAGATGGAGGTTCGCGACCTGCTGAACAAGTACGAGTTCCCTGGCGACGACATCCCGATCATCCGCGGCTCCGCCCTTAAGGTCATGGAGGAGGGCACTGGCAAGAGGGACGACCCCGTCTCCAAGTGCGTGTGGGAGCTCATGGACGCCTGCGACAACTACATACCGGAGCCCGTGCGCGAGGTCGACAAGCCCTTCCTTATGCCTGTCGAGGACGTGTTCACGATCACGGGGCGCGGCACGGTGGTCACTGGCAGAGTCGAGCGCGGCGTCCTCAAGGCCGGCGAGGAAGTTGCCATCATCGGCATGCAGAAGGACATCAGGAAGACCGTCGCCACGTCGCTTGAGATGTTCCGCAAGATACTGGACGACGTGCGCGCTGGCGACAACGTTGGGGTTCTGCTTCGCGGCATAGACAAGGACGAGGTTCAGCGCGGGCAGGTTTTGGCCAAGCCTGGCACTGTCACGCCCCACACGAAGTTCAAGGCCGAGGTCTACGTCCTCAAGAAGGAGGAGGGCGGCAGGCACACGCCGTTCTTCAAGGGCTACAAGCCCCAGTTCTACTTCCGCACGACGGACGTGACCGGCGCCATCGAGCTTCCGCCGGACGTCGAGATGGTCATGCCTGGTGACAACGCGACGTTCGAGGTCGAGCTCATCGTTCCGATAGCGATGGAGGAAGGCCTTCGTTTCGCCGTCCGCGAGGGCGGGCACACGGTCGGTGCCGGCGTAGTCACTAAGATACTGGACTAGCAGGGGACGCGAAATTGGCGAAAAAAATACGGATTCGCCTAAAGGCGTTCGACCACAGGGTTTTGGACATGTCGGCGACGCAGATAGCAGATACGGCCGAGAAGAGCGGCGCCGTCGTGTCCGGGCCTATTCCCCTGCCGACCGAGATCGACAAGGTGACGATCCTGAAGTCGCCCCACAAGGACAAGGACGCCAGGGAACAGTTCGAGATGCGCACGCACAAGCGCCTCATCGACATCATCAACCCGACCCAGAAGACGATGGACGCGCTGATGCAGCTCAACCTGCCGTCGGGCGTGGACATCCAGATCAAGCTATAGCTGGCGCGGGGCTGCAAAAGGAGAGAAGGAAATGGGCATGGGGGGAATATTGGGGAGAAAGATCGGCATGACCCAGGTCTTCAACGAGGAAGGCCGAGCTGTGGCCGTGACGGTGATAGCCGCCGGCCCCTGTTCAGTGGTCGCCCTTCGCACCCCAGAACAGAACGGTTACGAGGCCGTTCTTCTCGGCTATGGAGCGGTCAAGCCGCACAAGCTGTCCAAACCCTTGAAGGGCCTTTTCGACAAGGCCAAGGTGGAGCCCAAGCGCACGCTGCGCGAGTTTCGGATGGACACGGCTGGCAGCGAGGTTGGGCAGGAGATCAAGGTGGATATTTTCGCGGCTGGCGAGAAGATTGACGTCAGCGGCGTGAGCAAGGGCAAGGGCTTTGCTGGCGTCATGAAGAGGCATCACTTCGCCGGACAGCAGTTCAGCCACGGCACGTCCGTCGAGCACAGGCACGGCGGTTCCAGCGGCGCCATCTCCTACCCTGGGCGCGTCTTCCCTGGCAAGCGGATGCCCGGACATATGGGGAGCGAGCGAGTGACGGTCAAGAACCTTACGGTCGTCGCAGTCGACGCTGAAAACAACCTCATTCTGGTCAAGGGGGCTGTGCCGGGCGCCAAAAACGGCCTGCTCTTCCTCCGCAAGCAGGGTTGAACCGGAGGAGGGGGAGATAATCATGCCGAGCGTTAAGATAGTGGATTTTCAGGGGAACGAGGCTGGGGAGCTCGTGCTTTCGGACGAGGTTTTCGGCGCGCCGCTTCATATGCCTGCTATGCACAGGGTTGTTGTGGCTCACCTTGCGAACTGCCGTCAGGGCACTCACGCGGTCAAGACCCGTGGGGACGTGTCGGGCGGCGGGAAGAAGCCGTGGAAGCAGAAGCACACGGGCCGCGCGCGTCAGGGCAGCACTAGGTCGCCGCTTTGGATTCACGGCGGGGTGGCTCACGGCCCGAAGTCTAGGGACTACCACCAGAAGGTGAACAAGAAGGTCAGGCGTCTAGCGATGAGGAGCGCGCTTTCCATGAAGGTGCGCGAGGAGCTCTTCACGGTTGTGAAGTCCTTCGACCTTGAGAAGCCGTCGACCAAGGCCGTAAAGGGGTTCATGGAGGCGGTGCGCGCCGAGAAGGCGCTGGTGCTGTTCCATGGCGACGGCGAGAACGTTACCCGCTCCGCGCGCAACATACCTGGCGTCAAGGCGAGGAACGTCGCGAGCATAAGCGTCTACGACCTTCTGAACTCGAAGACTTTGGTAGTCACGCCGGAGGTCGTCGCGCGTTTGGAGGAGGTGTACGCGAAGTGAACCTTTCATCTCACGAGATACTGATCCGCCCGATAGTGACGGAGAAGAGCAGCTCCCTGATGCCGAACGGCAAGTACACCTTCGAGGTGCACAGGAGCGCCAACAAGATTCAGATACGCAAGGCCGTCGAGGAGGTCTTCAAGGTGAAGGTGCTGAGCGTTAACACCTTGAACGTCCGAGGCAAGCCGAAGAGGATGGGGGCGTTCAAGGGGACGTCCCGCTCATGGAAGAAGGCGATCGTGTCCCTGCCAGCCGGGGAGCGCATCGAGTTCTTTGAGGGCGTAAGCGCGAGCGCATAGGAGGCCAGTCATGTCTGTGAAACAGTTCAAACCATATACGCCGGGCCGCCGCAAGATGACGATTCAGGGGCGCGAGGACATAACTGCCCAGAGGCCGGAGCGCTCGCTGACCGTTGAGCTGCGCAAGAGCGGCGGACGCAACAACACTGGCCGCATCACTATGAGGCACATCGGCGGCGGGCACAGGAGGGCGTACCGCATAATCGACTTCCGCAGGGACAAGATCGGGGTTCCCGGCAAGGTCGCGACTGTGGAGTACGATCCCAACCGCAACGCGAGGATAGCGCTTATCCACTACGCGGACGGCGAGAAGAGGTACATCCTGCTTCCGAAGGGCCTGTCGGTCGGCGACAAGATAGTGGCTGGGCCTGAGGCCGACATAACGCCGGGCAACGCGCTCAAGCTGAAGGACATTCCGGTTGGCACCGTCATACACAACTTGGAGATGGAGCCTGGGCGCGGCGGCAAGCTGGTTCGTTCGGCGGGCACGTCGGCGCAGCTTATGGCTAAGGAAGGCAAGTACGCCTATATTCGTATGCCGAGCGGCGAGCTGCGGCTGATTTTGCAGGAGTGCACGGCCACGGTGGGTCAGGTCGGGAACGAGGACTGCGAGAACATCTCCTTGGGCAAGGCGGGCAAGACCCGCTACAAGGGGCGGCGTCCGTCTGTGCGCGGCATGGTCATGAACCCCGTCGACCACCCGATGGGCGGCGGCGAGGGCAGGAGCAAGGGCAACAAGCATCCCGTGTCACCCTGGGGAACTCCGGCCAAGGGCTACAGGACGCGCAAGAAGAAGCCCTCCGACCGCCTGATAGTCCGCCGCCGTTACGAGAAATAAGGGAGGAAGGTACGTATGGCTCGTTCCGCCAAAAAAGGGCCTTACATTGAGCAGCGCCTTCTGGCCAGGGTCGAGGAGATGAACACCTCCGGCAGCAAGAAGGTGCTCAAGACTTGGTCGCGCCGTTCGACGGTTGTGCCGCAGATGATCGGGCACACCATCGCCGTGCACAACGGGCGGATTCATCTTCCCGTGTACATCAGCGAGAACATGGTAGGACACAAGCTGGGCGAGTTTGCCCAGACGCGGAAGTTTGGGCGGCACGCGGGGCAGGAACGCTCCACGAAGGGAAAGTAGGGGATCTGCATGGCTGAGAAAGAGACCACAGCCCCAGCGAGGGCGACTGCGAGCCGCGTCAGGATATCCCCGACCAAGGTGAGGCAGGTTCTCGCGCTGATTCGGGGCAAGAAGGCGGACGAGGCCATGACCATCCTGCGCTTCAGCCCTCAGAGGGCGGCGCGCGTTGTGTTCAAGGTTCTGCAGAGCGCGATAGCCAACGCCGAGCACAACTACGGGATGGACACGGACAAGCTGAGAGTGCTGGCCGCCTTCGCGGATCAGGGCCCCGTTATGAAGCGTTTTCGTCCCGCGTCGATGGGCAGGGCGCATGCCTACGTCCACCGCACGTCCCACGTGACCGTCGCGGTCGCGGAAAAGTAGAGAAGGAGGGACCGGCAAGGTGGGCCAGAAGGTACATCCCATCGGATACAGGCTGGGCGTCACGACGGAGTGGGAGTCCAAGTGGTACGCTAACCCGAAGGACTACGCCAAGAAGCTGCATGAGGACATAAAGCTCCGCGAGTGGATCATGAAGAAATGGGACGGGGCCGGCATTTCCAGGGTCGAGATCGAGAGAGTCGGGCACGTCATCCGGTTCACGATCTGGACGGCAAGGCCAGGCGTCGTCATAGGCAAGGGCGGCACAGAGATACAGGTCATCAAGGAGGAGCTTCAGAAGCTCACCGGCGGCAAGGTCATGATCAACGTGCAGGAGATCAAGAACCCTGACGTTGTGGCTCAGCTCGTGGCGGAGGGGATAGCGTCCTCGCTGGAGCGCCGCGTTTCGTTCCGCCGTGCCATGAAGCAGGCCATCTTCCGCGCGACGAAGGCGGGGGCGAAGGGCATAAAGGCCCAGGTCGCCGGACGCCTTGGTGGGGCGGAGATCGCCAGGACGGAGTGGTACAACGAGGGCCGTCTGCCGCTTTCGACCATCAAGGCCGACATAGACTATGGTTTTGCGGAGGCCGTCACGATGTACGGCGTCATAGGCTGCAAGATATGGATATACCGCGACAGGGAGAACGAGCGTCCCATGCAGCCGCGCCGAGGTAAAGACCGTGGCGGTGACCGCGGAGATCGCGGGGGGCGTTAGGCAATGTTGATGCCCAGCAGGGTTAAGTACAGGAAGTCGCACCGCAGTCCTCTTCGCGGCGTATCGAAGGGCGGAGTGAGCGTGGCCTTCGGAGACTGGGGGCTTCAGGCTCAGGAGAACGCGTGGATAACTGCGCGCCAGATCGAGGCAACTCGTGTCGCCATTTCGAGGAAGATGAAGAAGGGCGGCAAGATATGGATCAGGGTTTTCCCCGACAGGCCGTACACCAAGAAGCCGCTTGAGACGCGCATGGGCAAGGGGAAGGGCGCTCCTGAGTTCTGGGTCGCGGCGGTGAAGCGCGGCCGCGTGATGTTCGAGATAGCCGGCGTCCCCAAGGACGTGGTCGACCAGGCCTTTCGCACTGCTTCGCACAAGCTGCCGATCAAGGTCAAGGTCGTGGCGAGAGATGGAATGGGCGGTGAACAGTGATGGACGCGGCGAAGCTTCGCGAGCTTGCTCCTGACGAGCTTCAGGAGAAGTATCGTCAGTACAGGGAGGAGCTGTTCAACCTCCGCTTTCAGAACGCCATCGGGCAGCTGAAAAACACGAGCCGCATCAAAGATGTGCGCAAGATTATCGCGAGGGTGCTCACTATCGCTGGTGAGAAGGCTCGCGCGGGGGAGGCAGCGCATGGAACCCAAGATTGAGAACGCCCACCACGCCAAGGTGCGTGTTGGGGTCGTCGTCAGCAACAAGATGGACAAGACCGTTGTGGTCAAGGTGAGCCGTCATGCCGAGCATCCCCTTTACGGCAAGCGGATCATCAAGTCCAAGAAGTACGTGGCTCACGACGAGGATAACGTCTGCCGGGTGGGCGACCAGATACGCATACGCGAGACGCGCCCGCTGAGCAGGACGAAGCGGTGGGTGCTGGTCGAGATTGTGCGCAAGGCGCCCATCCTGGACGACGGAGGCGCTAGAGAATGATCCAGCTCACGACGGTTTTGAACGTGGCGGACAACTCCGGCGCGCGGAAGCTGTTCTGCATACAGGTTATGGGCGGCAGCAAGCGCAAGTGGGGCACGATAGGGGACGTCATAGTCGCCTCGGTGCGCGAGGCTATACCTAACAGCAACATAGCCAAGGGCTCCGTCGTGAAGGCCGTCATAGTCCGCACCAAGAAGGAAGTTCGCCGTCAGGACGGCTCCTACGTGCGGTTCGACGACAACGCGGCGGTCATCATCGACAACAACGGCGAGCCCAAGGGTACGCGAATTTTCGGGCCTGTGGGGCGCGAGCTGCGTGCGAAGAGGTATATGCGCATCCTCTCCCTCGCCCCGGAAGTCGTTTAGGGGGAGAGACGTATCATGGCCATGAGGCTCAGGAAAAACGACCGCGTCAAGGTGCTCTCCGGCAAGGACAAGGGCAAGGAAGGCAAGATTCTGCGCCACATACCGGCGAAGGACATGGTTGTGGTGGAGGGTGTAAACGTGGTTACGCGCCACGTCAAGCCCAGCCAGAAGACCCCTCAGTCCGGCATGGTGAAGCAGGAGGCGCCGATATACGCGGCGAAGGTGATGCTCGTGTGCCCCCAGTGCGGCAAGGCTACGAGGGTTGGCTGCTCGTTTTTGGAGAGCGGCAGGAAGGTCAGGGTCTGCCGCAAGTGCAACGAGATAATAGACAAGACCTAGCCGGAACGAGATTCGGCGGGACGGCTCTCGGCCCTTCGTTGGGACGCGGGCCTGGTTCTGAGTAGGGGGTTTGCTTTGCTTATGGCTCCGCGTATTTTGGAGAGGTACAGAACGGAGATATGTCCCGCTCTGATGAAGGAGTTCGGCTACAAGAACGCGATGCAGCTTCCGCGGGTGGAGAAGGTCGTCGTGAACATAGGCGTCGGCGACGCCAAGGTTGACATCAAGTTCATGGATGCCGCCATATCGGAGCTGAGGGCCATCACCGGCCAGCAGCCGCTGTTGAAGCGCGCCAAGAAGTCCGTCGCTGGCTTCAAGGTTCGCGAGGGCATGCCGGTCGGTTGTTGCGTGACCCTGAGGGGTGCGCGGATGTGGGAGTTCCTCGACAGGCTGATCTCGTTGGCTCTGCCGAGCATCAAGGACTTTCAGGGCGTTTCGCGGCGCGGCTTCGACGGGCGCGGCAACTACAACCTTGGGCTTCGGGAGCAGCTTATCTTTCCGGAGATCAACTACGACAAGGTCATACGCTCGCGCGGCATGAACGTCTCCATCGTCACGACCGCGAGGAACGACGAGGAAGCTCACGCGCTTCTGAAGGGTATGGGAATGCCCTTTAACCGTTAAGAGGGGGAAGCGGGATAATGGCGAGAAAAGCGATAAGATACAAGGCGACTCAGACACCGAAGTTCGAGGTGCGGCGCTACAATCGCTGCCCGTTGTGCGGCAGGGTGCACGCTTACATACGCAAGTTCAACATGTGCCGCTGCTGTTTCCGCAAGCTCGCCCGCGAGGGCAGGGCTCCCGGCGTGGTAAAGTCCAGCTGGTAAGGGGGCGGGGAGATGTACGTGAACGATCCGATCGCCGACATGCTGACGAGGGTGCGCAACGCGAACATGATTTTCAGCGAGAGCGTGGACGTGCCGGCCAGCAAGATGAAGCTTGCGATCGCCCGCATTTTGAAGGAAGAGGGTTACATCAGGAACTTCAAGATGATAACTAACCCCAAGACCCCCTACGCGATGATCCGCATTTTTCTTGCGTACGGAGCGGAGCGTCAGAGGGTCATTCAGGGGTTGCGGCGCGTCAGCAAGCCTGGGCGCAGGATATACGTTGGGCACGACAAGCTGCCCGTGGTTATGGGGGGACTGGGTCTCGTAGTCGTCTCGACGCCGAAGGGTCTGAAGACCGGAGCAGAGGCGTCGAAGCTCGGCCTCGGCGGAGAAGTCCTCTGCTACGTTTGGTGAGGAGGGGCGTCCATGTCCCGTATAGGTAGGAAGGCCGTTCCGATACCGAAGGGCGCGCTGGTCACGGCCTCGGACGGCAAGGTGACCGTGAAGGGCGCCAAGGGTGAGCTCGACGCCCCTGTGCCGCCGAGGATCCACGTGGACGTCGCCGACGGCCATGTGCTTGTTACGCGCGACGACGACGAGCAGCAGACGCGGGCGTGGCACGGGCTTACCCGCGCGCTCGTTGCCAACATGGTGACCGGTGTAACGGCGGGCTTCCAGAAGACGCTGGAGATAGTAGGCGTCGGCTGGAGGGCGCAGATGCAGGGAAAGAAGCTCGTGCTCAGCCTCGGATATTCTCACCCGGTGGAGTACGAGCCTCCGCATGGGATAGAGATCTCCGTCGAGAACCCTGTGAAGTTCGTGGTCAAGGGCATCGACAAGCAGGCCGTCGGCCAGGTGTGCGCGGACATCAGGGCGTTTCGTCCGCCTGAGCCGTATCACGGCAAGGGGATTCGCTACTCCGACGAGAACGTGATCCGCAAGGCCGGGAAGACCGGCAAGGCCGGCGCTAAGTAACCGAGGTGTGGCATATGAGGAAGAAGACCAGAAACGACATGCGGGTCGTGCGCCATCAGCGCCTGCGCCGAACTTTGGCCGGCACTGCGTCGGTGCCGCGCATGGCCGTTTACCACAGCCTGAAGCATATATATGTGCAGTTCATAGACGACGATCTGGGGCACACGCTTGCCGCTGCGTCTACTCTGGAGAAGCCTGTCAGGGAGATGGGCGTCGGGACGTGCAACATAGAGTCGGCCAAGGTTATAGGCAAACTGGCTGCGGAGCGCGCGAAGGCGAAGGGGATCGAGTCGGTCGTGTTTGACCGGGGCGGGCACCTTTACCACGGCAAGGTCAAGGCTCTGGCCGACGCCGCCAGGGAAGCCGGCCTGAGATTCTGATGGGAGCGAGACTATGATCGGCAAGAGAATAGACGCCAAGGGGATGGAGCTCAAGGAGCGCGTCGTGTCCATCAACCGCGTCAGCAAGGTCGTCAAGGGCGGCAAGCGCTTCAAGTTCGCTGTTCTCGTGGTGGTCGGCGACGGCGATCGCTACGTCGGCGTCGGGATCGGCAAGGCCAAGGAAATATCCGAGGCCGTCCGCAAGGGCATAGACAAGGCCGGCAAGGACTTGGTCGAGGTGAAGCGCATGGGCGACACCCTGCCCCACCCCATACAGGCCGACTTCGGCGCGGCGAGCGTGCTGCTCAAACCGGCGCCGGCTGGCACCGGCGTCATAGCGGGCGGGGTTGTGCGCGCCATAATGGAGCTTGGCGGCGTCAAGAACGTCGTGACGAAGGTCGTCGGTCGTACGTCCAACGCGGTCAACGTGGCGTGGGCGACTCTGGAGGCACTGCGCCAATGCCGCACGGTCGAGGAGATATTCCGTCTGCGCGGCAAGAGGTACGACAGGGCGGAGGGAGGAGCGGCTCAAGCAAATGGCTAAGATCAGAGCTAAGTGGGTCAAGAGCGCCATAGGCTTCTCCAAGCGCCAGAAGAGGACGATCGAGGCGCTGGGTTTTCACAAGCTCCAGTCCGTCGTGGAGCACGAGGACACGCCTCAGATACGCGGCATGATCGAGAAGGTTCGTCACCTCGTTGAGTTGACGGAGAGCGAATAGGGGTGTATATAGAATGAACCTTCACGAGCTTAGAGCGGAGCCTGGCGCCAGAAAATCGTCCAAGCGCCTTGGGCAGGGCGTAGGCAGCGGCACTGGCAAAACGTCCGGCAAGGGCAACAAGGGGCACAAGTCCCGCACGGGCGGCGGAGTGCGCCCTGGCTTTGAGGGCGGCCAGATGCCCCTTGCGCGGCGCGTGCCAAAGAGCGGGTTCAACAACGCCCGTTTCGCCAAGGAGTACCGCATAGTCAACATCGGCACCGTGTCGGAGAAGTTCCCGGCCGGCGGAGAGGTCTCCGTGGAGCGCCTCGTCGAGGCGGGCGTCATCCATTCTGGCTGCCTGCCGGTGAAGCTGCTGGGCAAAGGTGACGTCGGCGCGCCCTTCTTCTTCAAGGTCAACGCCGCGAGCGAGGGCGCCAAAAAGAAGGTCGAGGCCGCAGGCGGGAAGGTCGAGGTGATCTGACTTGTTTGAGTCCCTTGGCGATATGTTCCGGCTGCCTGACCTCAAAAGGCGGATATTGTTTACGATAGGCGTCCTCTTCATATTCCGTGTAGGGGCGCACATCCCTACGCCGGGAATCAACACTCAGGCGATGTCTGACCTGTTCAAGAGCGGCGGGGGCATCCTCGACTTCCTGAACATGTTCTCCGGCGGCGCGCTGAGCCGGTTCAGCATATTCGCCCTCGGCGTTGCGCCGTACATCAACTCCAGCATCGTCATGCAGCTCCTGGTGGTGATCTTCCCGACGCTGGAGAAATTGCAGAAGGACAACGACGAGGGGCGCAAAAAGATAATTCAGTGGACGAGGTACGGTGCGATCCTGTTCGCGGTGGTTCAGGCCGTCGGCATGACCACGTGGCTCGGGAGCTACGGGGTCTTCTCAGGTGCGTTCTTCGACGCCTTCATCGTGGTTCTGACCGTCACGGCGGGGTCTATAGCGGTCATGTGGCTCGGCGAGGAGCTCTCCGACCACGGCATAGGGAACGGTATATCGCTCTTGATTTTCGCCGGCATCGTGGCGCGCATACCAGGCGCGATAAGCCAGACGTGGGCGCTTCTTACGGCCGGGTCGATGAACATACTGGCCCTGATAGCGGCGCTCGTCCTGATGGTCGCGGTGGTAGCGGGGTGCATCATCCTTCAGGAAGGCCAGAGGCGCCTGCCGGTTCAGTACGCGAAGCGCGTCGTCGGCAACAAGGTCTACGGCGGCCAGAGCACGTTCATACCGCTTCGCGTGAACCAGGCCGGAGTCATCCCGATAATCTTCGAGGGGTCAATAACGATGTTCTTCGTTATGATCACGCGGGTCATCAGCGACGACCTATCCATGTACTTCCAGTTCACGTCCAACGGGCGCTGGTATCACAACTTCGTGTACTGCGTCATAAGCACGGGTCTGGTGGTGTTTTTCTCGTATTTCTACACGGCGGTCGTGTTCAACCCGACGGACATAGCCAACAACATGAAGAAGTACGGCGGCTTCATCCTCGGCATAAGGCCGGGGCAGCCCACGGCTGACTACATCGCCAAGGTAATGGAGCGGGTCACGCTCGGCGGTGCGGTGTTTCTTGCCGTGCTGGCGCTCTTGCCCAACTTTATGTCCTCTACGATGGGGATAAGGGGCTTCTACTTCGGCGGGACGGCGGTGCTGATCGTGGTCGGCGTGGCGCTTGACACGGTTCAGCAGGTCGAAGCCCAGCTTTTGATGCGGCACTACGACGGGCTGATAAAGAAGTCGGGCAAGATCGGGAGCCTGCTCAGGACGTAAGGGGCGGCGCGAAAATGAAGGACATAAGGATCGTCCTGCTCGGAGCGCCTGGGGCAGGCAAGGGCACTCAGGCGGACTTTATAGCGACCGAGTACGGCTGCGAGCACATCTCCACGGGGGACATCTTCAGAAGCAACCTGCGCGACAAGACCGAACTGGGGCTGCTGGCCGAGTCGTACATGAACAAAGGCGCACTCGTTCCCGACGGCGTGGTCGTCGACATGGTGAGGGACAGGCTGAGGGACATCGCCGGAGGTTTTCTGATGGACGGCTTTCCGAGGACTCTGCCTCAGGCTTCCGCGCTCGAGGATATCCTGCGCGTCATGGAGAAGCCGCTCGACGCCGTTCTGCTTCTTGACATAGACGAGGAGGTTCTGGTCAAGCGGCTGACGAGCCGGAGAACCTGCCGGAAGTGCGGCAAGATATGGAACCTAGCCGCGGTGGAGAGCGACGCGGACTGTCCCGAGTGCGGCGGGGCGCTCTACCTTCGTGACGACGACGCTGAGGAGGTCATACGCAACCGCTTGGACGTCTACTGCGAGCAGACCTTGCCTCTGGCCGACTGGTACGAAAAGAAGGGCCTGCTTCGCAGGGTCGACGCCGTTGGTTCGCCGGCGGAGGTCTTCGGCAGGGTACGGATGGCGCTTTCCCGATGATACACCTCAAAAAGGGCGACGCTCTCAACCGCATGCGCGACGCTGGCAAGGTCGTGGCCGCAGTGCTCGACACCCTGCGCGTCGTGGTTGGGCCTGGCGTATCCACGGGAGAGCTGGATCGGGCGGCGGAGCGGTGCATATCCGAGAGCGGAGGCACGGCGTCATTCAAGGGATACCGTCCATCCAACGCTGACCGTCCGTTTCCGGGCGCGATATGCGTCTCCGTCAACGAGGAGGTCGTCCACGGCATACCCTCCGACTCGCGCATTCTTCAGGAGGGCGACATAGTCAGCGTCGACGTGGGGGTGTTCTTGAACGGCTACCACGGCGACGCGGCCTGTACATACCCAGTAGGAGCTATCGGCGAGACGAGGAGAAAGCTCCTTTCCGTCACCTATCGGTCGCTTGAGCTGGCGATAGCCGAGGCGGTCGAGGGAAACACCGTCGGGGACGTCGGCCACGCTGTCGAGAGCTACGTCAAGTCGAACGGCTTCGGAGTCGTGCGCGACTACACCGGGCACGGGGTTGGGCGCAAACTGCACGAGGCCCCTCAGGTGCCGAACTACGGTGAGGCTGGGCACGGCGTAACGCTCAAAAAGGGCATGACGATAGCGATCGAGCCGATGGTTATGACTGGCGGTGAGAAGATCGCTCTGGGTTCGGACGGGTGGGTCGTCGTCACGGCAGACGGCTCCGACGCGGCTCACTTCGAGAGAACAGTGGCGATAACGGACTCAGGGCCGGAGGTTCTCACCCCTTGGCTGGCGGTGGAGTGATCTGCGTGACAGAGTACAGGCTTGGGCAGATAGTTACCTCTATAAAGGGAAAGGACGCGGGGCGAGCCTACGTGGTTGTTGGGCTGCCCGATCCCGATCGGCGTGAAGCGCGGCTGGCTCTCGCCGACGCCGGGAGGTTCAGCGTTGATCGTCCGAAGCTCAAGAACCCGAAGCACGTTCAGGCGACGAGCCGCGTGATGGAGGGCGTTGCGTCGGAGGACGGGGTTTGCGTCGTGGGGAACATCGACCGCGGGAGATTTTGCAGCGCTTTATCCGATCTGGGAGGCAGGGGTGCGAATGGCGCGTAAGGAAGCCGGCGTCAAGGAAGAAGTGATCGAGGCGAAGGGTATCGTCTCGGAACCGCTTCCCAACGCCATGTTTCGCGTGGAGCTGGAAAACGGTCACAAGCTTCTGGCGCACGTTTCCGGCAAGATGAGGATGCACTTCATCCGAATTCTTCCGGGCGACAGGGTTTTGGTGGAGATCTCCCCCTACGACCTCACCCGCGGGAGAATCATCTACCGTTATAAATAGGAGGGCGTAAGCATGAAGGTTAAGCCTTCGGTCAAGCCGATATGCGAGTTTTGCCGCGTTATTCGGCGCGAGGGGGTTGTGCGCGTGATATGCAGCAGGAATCCGCGCCACAAGCAGCGTCAGGGCGCTAGGAGGTAGGCAGGGAATGGCTCGTATTTCAGGTGTTGACCTGCCTAGGGAGAAGCGCATTGAGATAGCGCTGACCTACATTTTCGGCATCGGGCTGGCTTCCGCCAAGAGGATACTCTCGAAGACGGGCGTCAACCCCGACGTGCGCGTGAAGGATCTGAGCGAGGACGACGCGCAGAAGCTCCGACGCGAGATAGAGGAGAACTACCGCGTCGAGGGTGACCTTCGCCGCGAGGTTTCCATGAACATCAAGAGGCTCGTGGACATAGGCTGTTACAGGGGTGTCAGGCACAAGCTTGGCCTTCCCGTGCGCGGCCAGAGAACCAAGACCAACGCCAGAACGCGCAAGGGCCCGAGGCACACCGTCGCTAACAAGAAGACGGCCGGGAAGTAGCGCGGCGGGTAACGTGGGAGGGAATCGCTTTTGGCTAAGAGAACCGTTCGCAAGGGCAAGAAGCGCGATAAGAAGAATATAAGCTACGGCGTGGCGCACATCTACTCCACGTTCAACAACACGATACTGTGCGTCAGCGACAAGGTTGGCAACATCCTGGCGTGGGCCAGCGGCGGCAACGTGGGTTTCAAGGGCACGCGCAAGTCGACGCCCTTCGCCGCTCAGATAGCTGCGCAGCAGGTGGCCAAGAGCGCTCAGGACGTCGGGATGCAGGAGATCGACGTGATCGTTAAGGGGCCTGGGCCTGGCCGCGAGTCGGCCATTCGCTCGCTTCAGGCCGCGGGGCTTCAGGTGAACCAGATCAAGGACGTCACGCCCATCCCGCACAACGGCTGCCGTCCGCCGAAACGCCGAAGAGTTTGATTGGAGCGTGAACGGGGTTGGAGATCAAGTTGGAAGAGAGCAATCCAGCGAAGGAGCCGGACGGCTCTCCCTCTCTTCATGGACGTCTGATCGTCGAACCCCTCGGCAAAGGATACGGGCTGACCGTCGGCAACGCTCTGCGGCGCGTTCTGCTTTCGTCCATACACGGCGCGGCCATCGCGGCTGTCCGAATAGACGGTGTGCTACACGAGTTCAGCACCGTGCCGGGGGTTCGTGAGGACGTCATAGAGATTTTGATGAACCTTAAGCGCGTGCCGCTCCGCTTGGACAGCATCTCTGAGCTGGACTTCCGCTCGCGCGCGCCGCTGCGCCTGGAGACCAGGGGGCCGAAGCTCGTCACGGCTGGGGACATACTTCACGGCCCCGACGTCGAGTTCGTCAACCCTGACGCGCCCATATGCACGCTCGAAGAGGGGCACAGCCTTGAGATGGACATCTACATCGACAGCGGCACCGGATACCTCTCGTGCGAGCGCCCGAGGCCGACGACGCCGAACGGTGTCCAGATTCTGCCGGTGGATGCGCTCCTAGCGGACGCGCTGTTCACCCCGGTTCAGCGCGTCAACTACGCAGTCGAGAACGAGAACAGCGCTGAGGAGAGGCTGGTCATCGATCTGTGGACGAACCGAGCCATGACACCCAAGGACGCCGTGCGCGAGGCCGCCCATACCGTTCGCATGTACTTCGACAACATGGCGGACGACCTAAAATGGGTCAACGTGGAGACTAACCCCGGAACAGGGGCAGCAAAGCCCCTAGACCCGGACGTGCTGCGCATGATGGTTCATCCTCTGGGGCTTTCCATCCGAAGCGAAAACTGCCTTCAGCGCGAGGGCATAACAACCATCGGAGACCTGGTAAAGACCACGCGGGAGGAGCTGCTCAGGCTCAAGGGCCTCGGCAGGGTCTCAGTCCTGGAGATAGAGAAAAAGCTGGACGAGAAGTTCGGCCTCAAGTTGGGAGAGAACCTGCCTCCGCTGCCTCCCGACCCGCTGCCGAACCACCCTAGGCTGAAGATAGCAGAGAGCACTCCGACGGTCGGGCGCGTTACCTTGGAGCCGCTCGAACGCGGCTATGGCATGACGCTCGGCAACGCCATGAAGAGGGTTATGCTGTCCTCGCTTCGCGGCGCGGCAGTGACCGCCGTACGCCCGGTGGACTTCCCCGTGAGCGAGCTCGGCCTTCCGGACGAGGTCGTGCGGTCGCTCCACGCCGCTGGCATAGTCATGGTTATGGACGACCTGATCGCCAAGACAAAGGACGAGCTCCTGTCGGTTAAGCTCCGCAACACCGAGTCGGCCGACATGAGCGCGCCTGTGGACGTCTTGGGTGAGTTGGGAGTCAATACGCAGCTTATGAACGTCATCAAAAACAACGGCGTAGGCACCATAGGCGACCTCGTCAACGCCCAGAGGGCCGGAGTAAAGCTCAAGGGCGCCGCCGAGTCGTCGCAGAAAAAGATAGACGACGCTCTCTCCGCCCTGCTCGGCGGGGATAACGCCCCGATATTCGACGCGGAGTCCGTTGGCCGAATCGAGGCGGCGCTTCACGAAAGAGGACTGGATCTCAGCAGGCCGCCCGAGGACTTTTCGGTGGACGATCTGGATATAGAGCCTTCCTATCTAAACAAGCAGGTCGCGGCGGCGCTCAGCTACGTCAAGATACACAGGGGCGGAGAGCTCGTGGCCAAGAGCAGAGACGACCTTCTGGCAATGAAGGTCGAGAACCAGCACGTCGGGCAAGGCATCAGCATTGACGTGCTCAACATCCCAGACTCTGACGGCGAGGACAAAAACGGTGGGAAGGCCGCCATACTTGCAGCGCTCCGCGCCGAGGGGCTGGATACGGTGGACAGGCTCGTCAAAAAGAGGGCCGAAGAGCTTCGTGATGTGCGGATCAAGAAAGTGGACGTCGATTCCGACTTTCCGATAGAGGAGCTCGCCGCCGCCATGCCCGACGGGAACGCCATCCGCATTCTGCGTGAGTCTGACGTCGCCACGGCAGCCTCGCTTGTCGCAAAAACCAGGGACGACCTCCTGGCACTCAGTGCGCCATACGAGGTCATTACGCCAGAAACGGACTTCCCAGTCGACATGCTAAGCATAGCAGGGGATAAGGACGCAGTCGTAGACGCCCTGCGCTACGCTGGGGTTCGCATGGTGAGCGAGCTCATAGCGAGGACGAGGGATGACCTTCTGAGCATTAGGCTTCCCGACGAGCAGGATAGCGAGGCCGTCGACGACTTCCCGCTGAACGAGCTCGACATCACGCCGGCCAACATGAAGACGTTGATTCTGAACACGCTCCGCGAGGACCGGGGGATCACAAGCGCTGCCGGCCTGGTCGCTAGCACGGAGAAGGAGATTCGCGTTCCGAAGAGGATCAGCGGCTTGGCGATCGAGAAGATCAAGAACGCCCTGGCGAGAAAGGGCTTGAAGCTCCGCGAGGAGTCAACTGGCCTGAACTCGCCCATCGAGGCGCTGAGCCTCCCGACGCAGCTTTTGAACAAGATACGCGCTAACGGCGGAGTCAACACGGTCGCCGACCTAGCGGATGCCAGACGGACGGGGCGCAAGCTCGCAGGCGTGGGCGGTAACTACGAGAAGGCTGTGGACGACGCCTTGAAGGCCTTCAGCAGCGCCATGACCGGCAAGCCCGCTTTCGACTCGTCAGCCGTTGACAGAATTGAGGCCGCTCTAAGGGAGAAGGGCCTCGAGCTTGGCGGCAAATCGAACGTCGTAGGAACCTCGGTGGACGAGATAAAGGAGCTGCCGAGCGACAAGAGGGACGCGCTCAAGAAGAGCGGCCTCCTGACGCTGGGCAGGCTCGCGGCCAAGACGCGGGATGAACTCCTGAAGATCAAGGGCATCAAGGACGCAGCCGTCAACGTCATCGAGGAGTCACTGAAAAAAATGGGCTTGGAGCTCGGTTCGGTGCCATCCAGGGCTGTTTTCGACGCACCCGACGTCGATCGGCTGGTCGCGGCGCTGCGCGCCAGAGGGCTTAACCTTTGCGGCGAGCCGGCTTTTACGGCGAACGCCATTGAGCTAATCAAGAGAGCCCTGCGCGAGAGATGCCTGAACCTCCGTGACGAGCCGGTCTTCGGCGCGGACTGCGTGAACGCCATAGAGAACGCCCTGAGGCGCAAGAACCCGAGGCTGGCTTTGGGCAGGCCACTGCCTTCGCCGAGTCCCGACGTTCTTTCTCCGTTCGGCATCATTAGCGGCGTCAAGGAGAACGTCATGGAGCTTCTGATGAACCTGAAGCGTCTGCCGATTCGCTCCGTCAGTGATGAGGGGATGCGGAAGCTGCGCCTCGCCGCGACGGGGCCTAAGGTCGTCAGAGCTTCCGATATAGACCTGAGCGGCGACACGTCGATCGAGTTCATTGACCCCGACGCGGTGCTCTGCACTCTGGAGGACGGAGCGGACATAGCCCTTGACCTTTTTGTGGAGCATGGCTTCGGCTACATCACGGCGGAACGCCCCAGGCCGGACCACATTCCGGCTGGTGCGCTGATGACGGACGCCGTTTTCTCGCCGGTTCTGCGGTTCAGCTACGAAGTCGAGGCCGCGCGCGTCGGACAGATGACGGACTTCGAGAAGCTGGTTATGGACGTGCGGACCAACGGCGTGGCCACGCCGGAGTCGGCCATGTGCGAGGCGGCGGAGATAGTTAGCCGCTGCTTCGGAGACATAGAGAAAGCCATGGGCGGCTGGCAGAATACGGGGCCTTTGCCACCTCGTGTCCCCACGGAGGATTTGCCGCTTTCACGCCGCACGCGGAACGCCCTCATCCGCGCCGGACTTCATTTTCTCGATGACATCATCGAGCAGTGGACTACCGGGCTTGACGGGCTGCATGGCCTTGGCGCAAAATCCCGTGAGGAACTACGCGACTTTTTGGATAACGGTCTCGAAGAGTATATGGCACGTGCCCGCACGCGGCCTGAACACGTGCAGAAGCCCAGACGCAGGAGAACCAAGTCGGCAGAGGCCGCCAACGAACCACCTAAGGAGATGGAAATCGCATGAGACACCGCATGGACCACAGAACGCTTGGCCGCTTCGGGAGCCATCGCGTGATGATGTTGTCCAACATGGCGGCGTGCCTTTTTCTGCACGGCCATGTGAAGACGACCGTCACTCGCGCCAAAGAGCTTCGGCGCGTGGCCGAGAAGCTGATAACGCGGGCTAGAGGCGGCACGGTTCAAGACCGCCGGCTGGTGCGCGCCCGCATGCCGCACAAGGCCGCCATAGTCAAGCTGTTTGACGAGCTAGCTCCGCGCTACGCCTCGTTTGACAAGGGCGGCTACACGCGCATAGTCAAGCTGGGTGAACGCTTGGGCGACGGCGCCCCTATGGCCGTCATTCAGCTGATTGAGCGCTGACGCAGACCGAAAAGCAGGGGGAGAGGCCGTTTTCGACCTTCGCTCCGTCTGTTTCGCCTATGACTGGGAACACGTCGGCGGCGAGCAGACCGTCAGCGGCGCGGCGCGGACAGACCCCCTGCTTGTTTTGTCCGACATATCGCTCGAAATTGCGAAGGGCGAGCGCGTGGTGGTGCTTGGGCACAACGGTTCAGGCAAGTCCACGCTCGTCAAGATAATGGGTGCCCTGCAAACTCCTACGCGGGGCACCTGTTTCGTGTGCGGGCGCGACTCCTCGGCGGATGCGTCTGAAATACACCGCATCGTGTCTATTGTGTTCCAAAACCCCGAAACTCAAATAATTGGCGCCATAGTCGAGGACGACGCGGCCTTCGCCTGCGAAAATCAGGGCGTGCCTCCGCCGGAAATAGAAACGCGAATCTCAGCGGCACTGGGACGAGTCGGACTGTTGGCCAAACGCGGCGCCCTGTCATCGGCCCTGTCCGGCGGAGAGAAGCAGCGCCTCGCGATAGCCGGTGCGCTCGCCGCGAACTCGGATGCCATGATACTCGACGAACCAACGGCAATGCTCGACCCCGAGGGGCGCCGGAACGTCGAGAGCGTCTTGAACGAGTTGGACAAGACCGTCGTTCAGGTAACGCACCGCCTGGACGACATAGCGGGTGACGTTAGGGTGATGGTGCTTTCGGGCGGCAAATGGGCTTGGCGCGGAAGCGCGGAGGAGTTTTGGGACGCCGCTGAGTCTCTGGGTTTTCGCCTCCCGCCGCTGGTCGCTCTGGCTCGCCGGCTCGGGGCCGTGGCTACCGTGGACGACGTCGCCGAAAAGCTGGCGGCCAAATATAAGGGGAGTCCGCCGCGCAAACCGGAGAAGCGGCGCCGTCCTCCGAGCGAGGCGCTCTTCGCCGTGAACGATCTCTGTTACAGCCCTGTGCCGCTTGATGCAAAAGTCTTGAAAAACGTCTCATGCGTGATCCCAAGGGGGCGGTGGACGTCGATCCTAGGGCGCACTGGCAGCGGCAAGTCCACGCTTGTACAGCACCTGAACGGGCTTTATCTTGCGCAGTCTGGAGATATAGAGTTCGACGGGATGCCGATGCCGAAGGACGGCGCTGCGCTTCGCGACCTGCGCCGCCGTGTCGGGCTTGTGTTCCAGACGCCTGAGGACCAGTTCTTCTCGCCGACGGTTCGTGAGGAGCTGGCCTTCGCGCCGCTCAACTGGGGTTTTCCGAAGGAGAAGGTCGAGGCCTGCGTCGCGTCCGCTATGGAGGCCGTCGGGCTTGACGAGGACTACCTCGAGCGCGGCCCGCTCATGCTCTCCGGCGGGGAACGCCGCCTTGTCGCAATCGCGTCCGTCCTAGCAGCCGAGCCGGAGTGCGTCGTTCTGGACGAGCCGACCGCCGGCCTTGACGAGCGGTATCGCGCAAAGATAGTCGGCCTTCTGGCACGGCTGAGCGCCGAGGGCAAAACGGTCGTTACGGTGACGCACGACTTCGAGATGGCCTTCGAGATGAGCGACAGGCTTATCGTTCTGGAGGACGGGGTTAAGGTCTACGAAGGAGGCGTCGAGGATGGCCTGCCGGTTCTGCTGGAGCGCCAGGAGGCGTTCATGCCAGACGTGCTGCGCGTGGCACACCTGCTGAGAAAGCGAGGGGTGGACGTGCCGCTGACGTGGGACTCGGAGCAGCTGCTGGACTGAACGGGGGAGCAGGCTTTACATCCCCCAAACGTGAATCTGTTTCCCGCCCTGAGCCCGTTCCACCCTGTCGTAGATCTTCTCGTCCCAGCTGCGGGAAATGCCAGGCCGCTCGTCGCATATCAGCAGATGCGCCTCGTCCGCACCGGCCGCGTCCGCGTAAGCCGCGGTCTGCTCCAAGCCCTCATGCAGGACGTATTCAGGCGAGTGCTTCTTTCGGATGGTTTTTAGCTCCAGCACGACCCTCTGCTCCAGCCTGTCCCTCATCCCCGCGTCCTTGGGGTACGGCCAGCGGACTAGCAGGTCGACGCGCCTGCGCCCAAGGGCGTACTCGCGCTCAATTAGCCCTCCTCCGTTCACGATGCGCTGCAAAAACGCCTGAAGCAGAAGTTGAAACCCTGCCTCTTTATAATCGAACCTCTCGATCCAGCTCTCGGCGTTCTCGCGGAAGAACTGCTGGAACGCGCAGATTAACTTCGTCATGTCTAGCCTGCCGTCCGGCGCAACGTACCATGCCGTGTCCTGCGTGATGGTCGCCTGAGTAGTCCATGTCAGCTGCCGCGGGATGACTTCCTTGTATATTGCGTTCGCTATCTCGATGCTGCCGATGCCGTCCTTGCGCCTAATTAATCCGAGGTCGATGGCGTAGCGGACGTCGTCGTCGGGCAGGCTGAGTAGTGCGTCGTCGCCTGAGAGCAGCGGCTCTATGACTCGCCTGACCCGCGGCTCGCTTAGTTTGTCGATAAGCTGGTCGAGGTGAGTGGCGCGTTCGAGGATCAGGTTCTCGGCGGCTTGGTCGATCCGCGCTAAAGTTATCGGCACAGCACGGTCGCGTGCGTCCTTCATGCGCCATGTTGCCTCGTGGGCAAGGGCGTTTACGAGCCAAGGCTGGCCTCGCGTGAGCTCCCATACTCTGGGGTAAACGTCCTCCTCGAAGACCTGCCCTGTGGCCTCCGTGTGCTGGAGGTAGAGCTCGCGTATCTCGTCGTCGGAGAAGTCGCCTAGGCGCAGTGACTCGGCCTTGATGTTGAAGCAGCTTCCGCCGGTGATGACGTCGCCGCCGGAGGTGCTGATGCGGTAGTCTCGCACGTCGCGGACGCCGCAGAGGATCACGGAGATGGGGAAGCTCTCCGGGCGGTTGGTGTAGCCGGTGCGAAGCTGGCGCAGGACGGATACCAGGGTGTCGCCGACGAGGGCGTCGATCTCGTCTATGAAGAGCACAAGCGGCCTCTTAGCGGCGTCGAGCGCGCGGCACAGAGCCTTGAGCTCCGACACAAGAGCAGCGTTGCCGTCGTTCCGCGCCACGATCTCCGCC
>JAISUL010000027.1 GCA_031272145.1 Synergistaceae bacterium | reverse complement strand
TTGACGTAGCTGTTGTCCTTGTAGAAGCTGAGGTCGTCGTAGAAGATGGAGTCCTTTTCGGGGCTGAGGCCGAAGTCTATCGCGTAGTTGCCGTTGATGACTCCTGCGGCCACGTCGGGCAGGATCGAGGGCACCTGAGCGGCGTCAACCGTCACGAACTCCAGCTTGAGCGGGTTTTCGGCCACGTCGGTCACGTCCGGGGTGAGGCCGGAGCCAGGGCGAAGCTTTATTAATCCGGCGCCTTGGAGGACGGTGAGGGAGCGGCCCTGGTTGATGACCTCGTTAGGGAAGGCTATTTTGTCGCCCTCCTTGAGCTCCTTGATGCTCTTGATCTTCTTGGAGTAGAGGCACATGGCCGACAGGAAGGTGTCGCCGATGGGCGTCAGCTTGTAGCCTTTGTCCTTGATCTGGTTGTTGAGGAAGGCGTGGTGCTGGAAGGCGTTGAGGTCGATGTCGCCGGCGTTGAGTGCCTCGTTGGGCGTCATGTAGTCGGCGAAGTTGACGAGCTGGACGTCGATGCCCTCGGCGGCCAGTCTCTTGATGATTGGCGCCCATATGACCTCGTAGCTCTCGCCGACGATGCCGACCTTGAGCTTAGTCCGTCCGTCCTTGGTCGTCTCGATGGCCTCGGATGGCGAAGCGGCGAAGAACGCAAGCAGCAGAGTGAAACCGAGCAACTTTTTCACTGGTGTTTCCCCTTTCTAAACAGAAAAATATCGGCGCTACCAAACTGGCAGGTAGGCGCCGTCGAACTTTTCGAGGATGTACTTCCTCTGGGCGTCGGAGTGGAAGGCCTCGACAACGCGTTTGTAGACCGGGTTGTCCTTGTCGGCTGTGCGGGCGGCTATGAGGTTGACGTAGCCCTTGTCCTTGTAGAAAGCGAGGTCGTCGTAGAAGATGGCGTCGCGTTTGGGGCTGAGGCCGAAGTCGTGTGCGTAGCCGCCGTTGATGACGCCGGCTGCCACGTCCGGCAGTAGTGCCGGCACCTGTGCGGCGTCGACCTGGACGAACTGGATGCCGAGCGGGTTCTCGATGATGTCGGTGACCTCAGGTGTGTTGCCCTTGGCGGGGTTCACCTTGATGACGCCTGCGCCCTGAATGACCATGAGAGCCCTGCCTGTGTTGATGACGTCGCCTGGAATGGCTATCTTGTCGCCCTTCTTGAGCTCCTTGAGGCTCTTGATGTTCTTGGAGTAGACGGACATGGAGACGAGGTACGTGTCGCCGATGGGCGTAAGCTTGTAGCCCTTCGTCTTGATCTCGTTGTTCAGGTAGTTGTGGTGCTGGAAGGCGTCGAGGTCGATTTCTCCGGCGTCGAGGGCGGCGTTCGGCAGCGTGTAGTCGGAGAAGACGATGAACTCCAGCTTGATGCCCTCCTTGTCGAGCGCGTCAATCACCGGCTGCCACACGTCGCGGTAGCTCTCGCTAGACACGCCGATGGTGACAGCTTTGTCTACTGCAGCATAAGCCGCAGCACTAGTTAACAGTACCCCCAAGAGTACTCCCAAAAACTTTTTCACAGTACTTCCCCTTTCAAAGAGGGTCATAAGCCCTCAAATGGGTAAAAAGCCCCGACCAACGGGAGGGGTGGAGGTCCCCCTCCCCGCCGACATCACTTGCGCGCGCAACGCGCCGCGCCATTCCCGATGGCTTGGATGATGTTGACGATGAGGACCAGGGTGAGGACGGTGACGTAGGTGACGTCTAGCTGGTTGCGCTGGTGGCCGTAGCGGATGGCGAAGTCGCCGAGGCCGCCGGCTCCGACTGCGCCTGCCATGGCGCTGAGGCCTATCAGGTTTATGGCTGTGATGGTGGTGCCGCGTGCTATGCCTGAGAGGCTTTCCTTAAGGTAGACTCTGAAGACTATGCCTGTTGTGCTTGAGCCCATTGACTGGGCTGCTTCGATGACGCCTGCGTCGACTTCGGCGAGTGCCGCCTCGATTTGACGCGTGAAGAACGGCACGGTGCCGAAGACCAATGGAATTATCGCCCCCTTTACGCCTATGGCCGTCCCGACGACGAAGCGCGTCAGTGGGATCAAGGCGGCCAGCAGGATGATGAACGGGATTGAGCGGAAAAAGTTAACAAGCTTGTCTATCGTGTGGTAGACAAGCGGTCGTGGCATGACGCCGCCGGGCCGTGTGATGGTTATCGTGACGCCGAGGGTCAGGCCGATGGCGAACGCGATGGCGCCGGATATGCCGACCATGACCATGGTTTCGGCTATGGAGCGGAAGTAGACCGGCCATTTTGACGCGACGTTTGGGATGATGGACTCAAGCAGCGCGGCGGTCTGGCTCATCGCTGATCACCTCCACGGATACGTTTCTAGAGCGCAGGAACGAGAGGGCGGACTCGATGCGGTCTTCTTGGCCGCTGACGATGATGATGAGGCCGCCTATCGGTGCGCCGCCGAGGAACTCGATGTCCCCGAAGATGATGTTGGCGTTGACGTCGAACTTGCGCGAGATGGTGGAGATGAGCGCCTCGGAGACGTTCTTCTCGACGTAGCGCAGGCGTACGATGCGCTCGCCGGGCTTGAGGCGCACCAGCGGGGAGCGCTCGGCGATGAGCGCGTGAATCTTGGAGAGGTTCGAGGTTGTGTCGATGAAGTCGCGCGTGATCTGCTTCTTCGGCGCGGCGAACACGGAGAACACGTCGCCCTCCTCGACGATCTCGCCGTTCTCCATGACTGCGACTCGGTCGCATATCTCCTTCACGACCTGCATCTCGTGGGTTATGACGACGATGGTGAGGCCGAGCTTGACGTTGAGCTCCTTCAGCAGGCGCAGGATGGAGAGGGTGGTCTGGGGGTCAAGGGCGCTGGTGGCCTCGTCGCACAGGAGGACGCTCGGCTCGTTCGCGAGGGCGCGTGCGATGGCCACCCGCTGCTTCTGCCCGCCGCTGAGCTGGGACGGGTAGGCGTCGCCCTTGTCCTCCAGCCCGACCAAGCGCAGCAGGGCGGCGACCTTCTCCGCCCGGTCAGCCCGCGTCATGGAGTACTGAAGCGGGTAGGCGACGTTACCCCAGGCCGTGCGCGAGGCGAAGAGGTTGAACTGCTGGAAGATCATGCCGATCTTCTTCCGTGCGGCGCGCAGGTCGCCGTCCGACAGGGCGGTGAGCTCCACCCCGCCCACGAAGACCTCGCCGGCGTCGGGGCGCTCGAGCAGGTTGATGCACCGGACGAGCGTCGACTTGCCCGCGCCAGAGAAGCCTATGACGCCCTGAATTTCGCCCTTGCCGACCCTGAGGCTGACGTTTCTAACCGCCTCGACGCTCCCGCCGCCCTCCGACGGGAAGCTTTTTGAGATGTTCTGCAGCACTATCATGCGTGACACCCTCGTTCGAGGGGAAGCGAGTCCCCCAAAAATTAAATCATACAAATTAAGTATGAATTCCGAAAGTATATCACGTCTTTTTTGGAAGTCAAGCTCGGTGTTAGAATTAAATGAGGGAGGTGTTCCGGATGCTGAAGTGCGGGATTGTTGGGCTGCCGTTGTGCGGGAAGTCCACGGTGTTCAACGTCATAACCGGGGCTGGTGCGGAGGTCAAGCCCTACGCCAGCGGGAAGACCGAGCCGAACCGGGCGTTGGTGAACGTGCCGGACGGGCGCTTCGATCGTTTGGTGGAGGTCTTTGAGCCGAAGAAGGCGACGCCGGCCGTGGTCGAGTTCGTGGACTTGGCGGGGGTGACGCGCAGCTCGGGGGGGAGCTCGGGGAACTCCTTCCTGTCGTTTGCGGCGGAGGCGGACGCGCTGGTGCACGTGGTGCGGGGTTTCGAGAACAAGAACCTGCCTGATCCCTCGGTCGACCCGGTGCGGGACTGGCGGCTCGTCGAGACGGAGCTGGTATACCGCGACCTGGGCGTGATCGAGAACCGTCTGTCGCGGCTCGCGGCCAAGAAGAAGACGACGCCTGAGGAGGCCGACGAGGCGGCGCTGCTCAAGGAGCTTCAGGAGCATTTATTGACCGAGCGCCCGCTTCGCGAGAGGGCCATGACTCCAGCGCAGATGAAGTCCATCTCCGGCTTTTCGTTCTTGACGCTGAAGCCTGAGATCGTGGTCTTCAACCTGGGTGAGGGGGTAAAAATGCCGGAAACGCCGCCAGCGTTTGGGGACTGCGGTGCCATCTCGATGTTTGGCGCGCTGGAGATGGACTTGGCGGAGCTGGCGCCGGAGGAGCGGGAGGAGTTCACGCGCGGCGTCACGGGGCTGGAGCGGTCTGGCCGGGACCGGCTGATCGGGGAGGCGTACAGGCTGCTTGGGCTGGTGTCGTTTTTCACGACGGGGAAGGACGAGGTCAAGGCCTGGACTCTGAGGGACGGCTCGACGGCCAAGGACGCGGCAGGCACGATCCACTCGGACTTGGCGCGGGGGTTCATAAGGGCGCAGGTGGTGTCCTACGAGGACTTCATAAAATGCGGCGCCTCGATCCCTGCCTGCCGCGACAAGGGAGTACTAAGGCTCGAGGGCAAGGAGTACGTCGTTAGGGACGGGGACATGATCGAGATCAGGTTCAACGTGTAGAGGCCCTAGGGGGCTTAGACCCCCTAGGGGATAGGGTGGCTCGCTACCTTAATAAGCTCAGGACGGTCTGCGGGAGCTGGTTTGCCTGGGCCAGCATCGCCGTTCCCGACTGCGACAGGATCTGCAGGCGCGTGTAGTCGAGCATTTCTGCCGACATGTCCGCGTCCCGTATGCGGCTCTCGGCTGCCGTGAGGTTCGTGTTGGTGTTCTTAAGGTTCGTGGCCGTGTACTCGAGGGAGTTGTGGTACGCGCCGAGCCTTGCCCTTTGCGACGACACGCGGCTTATCGCTGAGTCGAGGATCATGATCGCGCGTCCGGCGGACTCGCGGTCTGTCACGATCACGCGCTCGATGCCGAGGGCGGCGGAGGTCATGTTCCCGATGTCCACCGTGACGTCCTCGTTCGAGTTGGCCCCGACCTGAAACACAGTGCTGTTGTCCACGAGGTGAACCACCGTGGTGTAGGACGTGGCCTCCTTTTCCAGCACGAAGGACTTCATGGCGTCGCTCCAGGTGGCCCTGATGTTCGCCATGGGGTCGAACTCGATGTCGACGTTGGGGTGTATGATGCCGACCATCATGTTGCCGGCGATGTTCACTCCGCCCGCTATCTGCACGCTGGTGTGAGCGTTGTGAACCGACACGGTGAACGAGTTTTCCTTGGACTCCTGAACGGCGTTCAGCGATAGCGCGTTAATTAAATCCTCGTCGCCTGAGAACTTGAACTCGCCCGCTGTGCCGGCGACCATCGACCTGATGACCATAGTTCCAGCGACGGACTCGATGCCGGGCGTGGTGTACCCCTGGTCGACGAACGTGGCGAAGTACTGCGATGAGTCCAGGGCGTACTGGGCCTGTCCGAGGCCGTTTGCTATGGCGTCGTTCAGCTTGTCCCGCACCATCTCAAGCGTGTCGGTGGAGTAGATCGTGATGCTGGTGCTCTTGCCGTTGCCCTGGGAGATCTTGATGGTCTGAGGGTCGGTAAGCATGAACACGCCCTGGGAGTTCCAGAACTTGTTTATGTCGCGCAGTGCCGTGTCGTGCGTGGCAGTCTGCCCGACGTAGGCCGCGTTGAACGACGCAAGCATGGCGCCTCCTGCGAGGTTAGCCGCGTCGAAGCCGCCGTTCAGCCCCAGAATGACGTTGCCCTCGTAGACAGTTCCGTTGTTTGCGTTGACGTAGAAGTTGCGGAACTGAACCTCGCTGTTCTGCACCGCGGCGGCGTTTAATCCGTAGTTGAGCTTGGTCGAGCCAGTGCCAGTGTAGAGGACGTTGGTACCCCACTTGTACTCCCAGTTGGGGTTCTGCGCGCCCCTTATTCCGACGTTGACGTTGGGGGCTGTTCCCGCTGTTCCTGTTCCGGCTGTGATGTTGACGACCATTTTGTGGCCGACCGACACGGCGCTGGCGGCCATAGAGGCGGCGTCAAAGTTCATCTCGACGCCGACGCCTGTGATGGCGTTCGTGGGGGAGCCAAGGCTTATAACTACCCCATCCCTGACGTGGTCGTAGACCTGTCCATCCGTTGTCAAGACCGAGGCCGTCACCCGCACCGTCATGGTGTTGGCCGCTGCGTTGACCTGAGTGACCTCGAAGAGCACGCTGGCGTTCACGCTCATGGCGACGCCAGCTGCCTGTGCGACGTTTGCCGCGCTGAGGCCGCCGACGCCGAGGACGCCGTGGTTGTTGAACAGCCCGACGATCCTGCTGGCTGCGCTGAGGCTGGTGCTGCCGGACGCTATGTAGGCTCCGGCTGGCAGGTTGTCCACTCGCAGGCCGACCACTCCGGCGCCGACGTTGCGGGTCTCGCCGAGCACGACGTTCTCGTGCTTGATGGTGAAGATGTCGGTCTTCTGTATCTGGGTTTGGCCTGGCTTGGCGTCGATGGTGATTTTGTAGTTGCCCTCGAAGGCGGCCTTCTGCCCGAAGCGGTCGACCTGCCGGAGCGAACCCCTGACGTAGGCCTTGGTGTTGAGCTTGTCCGAGGAGAAGATCGCCGCGCTGCTGCCGTCGAGCAGGCGCTTCTTGTTGAACTGGGTGGTCCTGGCGATGCGGTCGACCCCGTCCTTGAGCTCGTCGATCTCCAGCTGGATGTACTGCCTGTCCTGCTGGGTCAGGGTGTCGTTGGCGGCCTGAACTGCCAGCTCCCTCATGCGCTGGAGCATGGCGTGGGTTTCCGTCAGGGCGCCCTCGGCGGTCTGGATCATGGAGACCCCGTCCTGAGCGTTGCGTATGGCCATGCCCAGGCCGCTGATCTGCGAGCGCATTTTCTCGGAGACGGCGAGCCCCGCTGCGTCGTCGGCTGCGGAGTTGATGCGCAGCCCTGTGGAGAGAGTTCGGATGGACTTCTGGATCGCGTTGTTGGTTTCGCTGAGCGCGTTTTGTGCGTACAGCGCTGGGATGTTGTGATAAATCCTCATTGCTACCTCCTGTCTTCGAGGCTCCTATTGCCTCTTGACACATAACCGATAAAACGAGACCCTCCTTGGTCAACTTATTGCAGCGCCTATGTTTTCGCGCGTCCATGCGCGACAAGTCGAGCATCCATGCCCGTTTATCCTAATCGGAGGCAGGGGGGATAGCTTGAGGGGGAATTGATAGGTAAACCCCGCGGAAAAAGGCGGAGCAAAAAAAAGCGGATGGGAACGTCCCCATCCACATATTATTATGTTTTATGCTCCGCTAGCCAGCCGGATTTTATCCTGAACGCTCACCCCGTCTATCCCATATCCTATGGCGTCCCACCCGTCTACCCTCTGCCGCGCGAATAGCTCCACTCGGCTTACGTCCCCGAAGAGCCTCACGATCCTCTCCCGGACGACCGGCGGCTTGACGGAGTGACCCAGCCGCTCGTGCATCACGACCTGAGGTACGGTCTTGTCCACGGACTTGATGTGCCCCCTCATGCCGAGCAGGCAGAGCTCGACGTTCGACTTGGTGTAGCTCCCCATGCCGCTCAGAGGCAGCCCGTCCTTCCGCGTCTTGATCCACGAGAAGGCGCACGTCTTGTATTTGAAGCCCCACGCCTCCATGACCCGGAAGGCGTCCGGCAGGGCTGGCATCGTAGCCCAGAGGAAGAGGGCGCAGTTCTTGTCCCGCAGAACCTTGACGTCGAGGGCGCAGATGTCGTCGGTGCTCATGGTCTCATAGTGTTTTTCCGGCGCGAAATACCCGCCGTCCTTGCCCTCTCCCCATAGGTACTTCCACGGCGGGTCGGCGTAAACGACCTGATACTTCATAATTTTTACCTCCCCTAATGCTTTCCTAAGGCGCGGCCTGCGCCGTCCCTGCTATAATAAACCATCTCGCCAAGGGAGTGCTCGGTGCATGGAGAGAATGAGAATCGCGGGCGGAGTACCGCTCAAGGGAAGGGTCAAGACGCAGGGCGCTAAGAACGCGGCGCTGCCGGTCATGGCGGCCTGCCTTCTGCTCAGGGGACGCGGCATGAGACTGGCCAACGTCCCTGACCTCAACGATACCGGAACTATGATCGAGCTGCTGAGCGCGCTGGGCGTCTCGGTCAAGCGCGATCCCGACGAAAGGAACACCGTGGTCTTCGACACGCCGGACTCGGTGAGCTGCGAGGCGCCGGAGCCGCTTGTGCGCAAGATGAGGGCGTCGTCCCTCGTGCTGGGGCCGCTCCTTGCGCGGTGCGGACGCGTCGTCATGCCGCTTCCCGGCGGGTGCTCCATAGGCAGCCGCCCGATAGACCTGCACCTGAAGGGACTCGTCCAGATGGGCGCCGAGGTCGACATACGCGGCGGCGCGGTCTACGCCAAGGCACGGCGCCTCGTCGGGCGCCGCATATACCTCGACTTCCCCTCGGTCGGCGCCACAGAGAACCTCATGATGGCCGCGGCCTGCGCCAAGGGAGAGACCATACTGGAGAACACAGCGCGGGAGCCGGAGATAGAGAACCTCGTCGCAGCCCTGCGCGGAATGGGCGTGGCGGTGGACGCCGACGGAATAGGCTGCGTCCGCGTCGCCGGCTCGGACGACCTCAAGAGCTGCTCCGCCCGCGTCATACCGGACAGGATCGAGGCCTGCACCTACATCTTAGCTGGGATCATGACGGGCGGCGACGTCACGGTCGAGGACGTCGTGCCTGAGCACATCGACGCGCTCCTCGCAAAGCTGGAGGAGGCGGGGGTGGCGTTCTCCGTGGCGCGCTCGGAAAGCTCGGCCTCCGTCGCGGTGAGGCAGCCGACTGGCCGCCTGAAGCCCGTCTCGGTCAAGACCATGCCGTTTCCCGGCTTCCCGACCGACATGCAGCCCCAGATCGTGGCTGCCCTCTCCCTTGCGAACGGGGTCAGCTTGGTCGAGGAGAACATATTCCAGGGCCGCTTCCTCTACACGGCGGAGCTCAACCGCATGGGCGCCAAGATCGACATAAAGGGAAACACGGCCGTCATAAGCGGCGTGAGGAGCCTGGACGGGGTGTCGGTCGCTGCGACAGACCTTCGGGCCGGGGCAGCGCTCATCCTAGCCGGCCTCGCGGCCAAGGGCGAGTCCCTCGTGGAAAACGTGGAGCACGTCCTTCGCGGCTACGAGGATATGGATGAAAAACTCCGCTCACTCGGAGCAACCGTCGCCTTCGAGACCGCCGATGCCTGAGTATTTTACTGACCCTGACCCTGACCCCTGCCCCGGCCCTGCCCCTACTCCTGCTACTGCTCTTTCATCAATTGAGGTGATCGGGTTTGTCGGGGCGGCAGGCACGGGCAAGAGCCAAAGGGCGTCGCAGGTCGCGCGGCAGAACGGCGTGGACTTCGTCGTGGACGACGGCCTCGTTGTCGCGCGGGGGCAGATAATGGCGGGCAAGAGCGCGAAGGCCGAGAAGAACATGGTGCGCGCCATAAGGCGGGCGATATTCGAGTACGAACCGCACAGGCGCGAGGTGACGGAGTTCCTCGCAGCCCACGCCCCGTGCCGCGTGATGGTCATAGCCACGTCGCGCGGCATGATGGAGAAGATCGCCGAAAAGCTCGGCCTGAGCGCGCCGTCGCGCGTCTTGGACATAGCGGACGTGGCATCAGCCGAGGACATAGACAGCGCCCTGCGCGAACGCCGCGAAAAAAAGCAGCACGTCGTGCCGGTCTCGCGCACGCAGATTCAGCGTAACTTCGCCGGCAAGCTGGTGAGCCAGCTGAAAGACCTCTTCAAGGGCAGAGACAAGGGCGCCGACGCCGACCGAACCGTGGTCAAGCCGCCGTTCAGCTTCGACGGCCGCGTTGTCGTTGAGGAGGAGGCAATACTGGCCATGATCCGCCGCCTCGTCATAGTCGGAGACCACGTCAGGCAGGTCAAAGAGCTCGGAGTCGAAACCGACGGCGACGCGCTAGTCGTGAACCTCGTGATCGACATAGCCCTCGACGGAATGACCATGCTCAACCTAGGCCGGCTGCTCCAGAAAAAGATAAGAGTCGGGTTAAGCTTCTTTACCGGCATGGAGGTCAAGAAAGTAAACGTGAAAATCAACGAAGTCGCAATATAAGCGGCCTACGGCGTTTTGTTTTGGCACAGCGACGCCGCTGGGCACTCGTCGCACAGAGGAGAGCGTGCCCGGCATATGGTTCTGCCGTGCTGAATGATGTTCACGTGCCCTCCGAGATAGCGAATTTGAGGGACGTCACGCTCCAGGGTGGCGCATATTTCCTCTGGCGTGGAGGCCTCTACTCCGATCCTGCGGCACACCCTCGCTATGTGGGTGTCGACCGGGAAGGCCGGCATCCCAAGGTCGAACAGCAGGACGCACGAGGCGGTCTTCTCCCCTACGCCTGGCAGTGACATAAGGTAGCTCTTCGCGTCGTCCCGTTCGCGGCGCCTAAGCGAGCTCAGGGAGTACGCCCCGAAGTCCGACCTCACGATGGCGAGAATTTCAAGTATGCGTCCGCTCTTTGTCGGGGCGAGCCCAGCCGGCCTCACCGCGTCCTCCACGGCGGCGGGAGCGGCGTTCGCTGCGTCCTCCCATATTGGGTATCTCTCCTTCAGCCTGGCGAAGGCCGCGTCGCGGTTGCGGTCGTTTGTGTGCTGGGAGAGCAGGGTTAAGATAAGCCCGTCGAGCGGCTCGTCGTGGCGCAGCCTCTCGGCGAGGGTTGGGTCGGCTTCGTTGTGGTAGCGGGATTCGAGGACGTCCAGGAGGTGGAGCAGCTGCGAGGAATGACTGCCGCGACGTGCTGGCGTCATATCGGCAACACCATCTTTCTATAAAGATCAAACGCTTCTTCCGTAACACTATACATGCCAGGCATCGATGCCGCAAACTCGGCGACGGCTTTGAAATCGACGCGCCGTGCTAGTTTAAGCAGGTCGATCTGCTTAAGGATTTCCTTTGTATATGGGCGTTTTGAGTCCAAGAACGCGATCGACCTCAAAAAATCGATCGTTTCATTTTGGTTCAGCAGGGCAACCGTGAACAAAGCGTCGCTCAATCTGTCGAATCCTATGAAGTAGCACGTATCATCAAGCATGACCGGATATTCACCGTGTACAAGAGAGAACACAGGGGTCTTATAAAATCCTGAAATTCCCACCTTATACTTAGCGAACGAATAGTCTCCGACGCCGAATATCGAGAATGGCGGAGATTTTTTGTTTAATACCGATTTGCGCGAGCTTAGGAGATTTTCGTGCCTCGTCAGATAGCTCCACAGAGATGGGTCGTCGTTCTTGATCGTCGACGTGTCGCCGCCTACTCTCTTTTGGGGCACGATCACGCACCTTTTCGTTTCGGTTACCTCCCGCGACCTTATGTCGGAGCTTTTGGCCAGCGGGTAGACGTATTTCCCCAAACGAAACTCGCATATCTCCCCAAAACCGTTTTCGTACCGACCTACTTCGCCCTTGCGCTTCAGCTCCATGACCTTGGAGCAGTCGTGCTTAATTCCCTGCCGCCACTCGAACTGGCATGCACCGTTGATGCCGGAGCTGCACTGCATTAAATCCGAGCAAAATAAGCCGCCGGACCAACCAAACTGTTTTATCGGAGCAAGACTTTCTAAGTCGTACACGCTACAAAAATGAGCTCTAGTATCACCGGCGCGTATAACCAAAAGCCCGGCATCGCAGTCCGTGCCAAAGACTTCGCGGGCGTCGAAGGTAAAGAAATCGACCGTCGACATGTTAAACGGCAGCACGTTCATATCACGAACCATGTTTTTGGCGACGACGCTTTTGCAAAGCATAGCTAGAGTGTAGTCGTACTCGCCAAACTCGTGCAGCAGCCGAATGATGATCGTTTCGGCCAGGTCGAAATTGCCTTTCCCCGTGATGGCATCCAGCCCCGAACATTTCTTGAAGTTGCTTTTGACTGGCAGGTTTGAGCTCCCCATCAACGAAAGCCGCGCATTTGTGCCCCACGGCGGGTTGCCAACTATCAGCACGGGTTCGTCTGGCAACAGGGTTTTTTTGATACTGCCGAAATCGAAAGAAAATATATCATCGTTAAACAGCTTAACGTGGAGAGCAGCTGGCAGAGCTTTTCCCATTTCGGAAACGAGCCGCATAGCTTGCGCGTAATGCTGTTCGTTGATCTCAACGCCGTAGAGCGCCCTAACGCCAGGGAACTCTGACAAGATGCCTCTGAAAAAGCCACCATTGCCAAAGGTAGGCTCGATCACCGTCATAGGCGCCAATCCATAGAACGCCCGTAGTTTTCGGCATACCGCCGCGGCAAACGGCGCTGGAGTCTGATAATCTCCGTATTCAACGATCTCCCGCGCAGTGGGTTGATCCTTAGAGATCAAAGTTCAAGACACCCTTCACGCCGTTTGCTAGAGAAATGACCCTCTTGTACTGAAGCCGCCACTGCAACGCGTTGGATATTGTTAGATACCCCTGAGTGACGCCGTTTGCGATGATCTCGTCGGCTAAAAGCTTCCGAGTGATTTCGTCGCCGGGGATGTTGACGTCCTCTGTGATCTTTATGTCGGTATTGACGCATGGGTCAGGCAGGTCTATGCCGGATGCGCTGTTTCCGCACGTAAAGTCGAAGCGCTCCAGTAAATAGTTTGTCAGTCGCTTCTCGACAAAAGTCCCGACCGCTTTCCCGTCCGTCACGCCGAACATTTCGGGAAAGCCAATCTTCGACTCCGCGACACAAAACGCCTTAGCTGCATCAAAAAGCAATGGCAGAGTGAGGGGTTCTTTTGTGCGCGGCATGCAGCTCACGGACGGCTTACCGTTCTGCGTCATTTTTGCCGGCCTCCCCCTCCAGCCGTTTCTTCAGCTTCGCGCCGTCCTCCATGAGCTTCCTCAGGCGCGCCTTCACCCGGCCGTGGACAGAAAGCCGCGGGAAGGCGCCGCCGCGCTCCCGCCCAGCCTTGACGCCGGTCAGTATCTCTATGCCCTCGTCCACCGTGTCCACCGCCCATACCGAGAACTTCCCCTCCTTCACGGCCTCGACCACCTCCTCGTTCAGCATCAGGTGCCGCACGTTCTGCTTGGGGATCATCACGCCCTGATCGCCGGTCAAGCCCCTCGCGCGGCAGTACTCGAAAAAGCCCTCGATCTTCTCGTTCACGCCGCCTATGGGCTGCACCGACCCGAACTGGTCGACCGAGCCAGTCACGGCCACGCCCTGGCGCAGCGGCAGCCCGGAGAGCGCGGACAGCAGGCAGTAGAGCTCCGTCGACGAGGCGCTGTCTCCCTCGATGCCGCCGTAACTCTGCTCGAACGTCAGGCGCGCGGTCAGAGACAGGGGCATGTCGCCCGCGTACTTGCGCCCCATATAGCTTGACAGGATCATCAGGCCCTTGTTGTGAATCGGGCCTGTCATCTTGACCTCGCGCTCGATGTTGACCACTCCCTCCTGCCCCATGTAGACGTTCGCCGTTATGCGCGACGGATGCCCGAAGCGGTAGTCCGTCATGTCCACCACGGACAGGCCGTTTATCTGCCCGACCACCTCGCCCTCCGTGTCCACCCTCACGTCGCCGTTCTCGAACGCGCGCCGCAGCTTGTCCTCGTAGAGGCTAACTCGGTACCTCCTGTGCTTGACGGCCTTCTTGACGTGGGCTCGGTCGACTAGCACGGCCCCCTTGTCGTCCAGCTTAGCCCAGGCGTTGGCCTCCATCAGAATCTCGCGTATCGGGCCGACCTCGACCGACAGCAGGCTCTGATCCTCCGCCTCGCGCCCTGCCCAGTCGAGCACCTCGGACACGGCATCCATGCTGAACGGCAGCAGCTTCTCAGCCTGAACCACCCCCGCAACGAACGCCGCCATCGACCTCTCGGTCTTCCTGTTCCTCGGCATGTCGAAGTCGAACGCGGCTTTTACCTTGAATATCTTGTGAAACTCCGGGTCGTAGTACTGCAGAAGCTCGTATATGTACGGCGTGCCGATCATGATTATCTTGAGGTCAATCGGGATGGGGGTCGGGCGCAGGGAGGACACCGGCACGGCGCCGAACTGCTCGCCGAGGTTCTCGATGTTCGCCTCGCCTGTGCGGAGGACGCGCTTGATGGCTTCCCACGACATGAAGTTCATGAGCACCTTCTCGGCGTCCAGCACGAGGTAGCCGCCGTTGGCCTTGTGGAACGCGCCGGCCACGATGCGGCGGAAGTCGGTGTAGAGGTAGCCCTGCCGGCTCTCGTACTCGACCTTCCCCACTAGGTTGTAGTAGGTCGGGCTCGTCTCCCACACGACTGGCGCGCCGGCCTTCGGGTCGTGGCCGACGAAGAGGTTCGCCGAGTAGCGGCTGAAGTCCACCTCGGCGGACTCATCCCTCACGGCGGCGACGAACGCGCCGAAGTTCTCGATGATGTCCTCCGCCAGAAGGTCAAACCAGCCCGACAAAGCGAGCTTTTCCTTATCTTCCTTACCTTCCCCGCCTTCTTTGCCATCTTTACTACTCTCGTACTTCTCGCGGATGTCGGCGAGGTACGGGGCTATCGCGGCGCGGCATATCTCGGCCTCCAGCTTGCCGATCTTCTCCTTGAGCTCCTTCTCCATGTCGCGGATCTTGCGCAGGGAGAGCAGGGTCTTCTGGGAGACCTCCTCGGAGGCGTTCTGGTACTTCTTCTGCCTTTCGTCGGGGAGGGCCTCGAACTCCTCCTGCTGAATCTCGCGGACGACGGCCTTGCCCTCCTCGTCCTTCACCACTATGAGGGGGATGTTCACGAAGCCCTGCGGGGTGCGCTTGAGCGAGAAGCCCTTCTTGGCCGACCAAGCCTTGAGCTCGTCCATGATCGCGCCGGCCTTCTCCTGAAAGACCTTCACGAACTGCGCCTTTGCGTCCTCGTACTGGTTCTGCTCGAAGGCCTTGCTTATGGCGACCTTGAGCTCGCCGACCAGCTCGTCGAGGGCGGAGCAGAACTCCTTGCCCTTTCCGGCCGGAAGGCACGCGGCAAGCGGCTCGCCCGGGTCGTCGAAGTTGTAAACGTAGACCCAGTCGTCCTGCGGGGGCAGGCTCTTCGCCCGCTTCCTGAGGCGCTCGAGCGCGTAGCTGGTGCGGCCATTGCCGGGCCGTCCCGTCAAAAATATGTTGTATCCGCGTCCGTGCACCTCAAGGCCGAACGACATGGACTCAACGGCGCGCTCCTGCCCGATTGGCCCAGTAAGGGGCCTGATCCCCTCGGTGGTTTGGCACGAGCCTGAGCGAAGCGCCTTAGGGTCGGCAGTCCTGCGAAGCTTGTCCGGTGACAGCCTCCACTTCGCGGCTCGCAGGCCGATCAGTTTTCCCTCGCCATCCTCGTTTGCGAGCGTCTGCGGCTCGTTCGCGGGTTCTTTCATAAAATCACAGTCTTTCAAGTCATATGGGAGACGGCTTTGCTAGCTTCCCCTCCCTGCGAATTGTACATTACCGCGCCCCGGCCGCGCAAGTACACGCGGGAGTCCTTCAGCGCGCGTTTTGTTTTAGGGTCGAGCAAGCCTAAAACTGCTCTGCGGGGGGGGTGCGGATATATGGAAACCAAACCCCCGCAGAGCCGCTCCACCACTGGGCTCACGGAGGTTGCCATAAATTCTGCAGATATGGCAACCTAATTTCCGCAGCGGGACAAAGCCCATCCTTACTGGCCTCACGCGTGTCCATAATTTTTCAATATTTTTCATTTTTCACGAAAAATATCTTGACTTCAAGATCGGCCAGATATATAATGCAGATACTAAATTTTGAGGAGGCGCTCTCGTATGTCTATAAAGATATACGATCCCCCCATCCTGGTTAAAAGCTAAAAAATTCGTAGAATTAGACGGAGTCTCTCTAGAGGAGGCCGAGCATTCGGCATGGAGGGACTCCTAACCGTCAAGAACGAGCGTAAGTCCAGCAATGGAGCGGCCTTGCCCCGCTATGGAAATTAGGTTGCCATATCTCAGAATTTATGGCAACCTCCGTGAGCCCAGTGGTGGAGGGGCTCTGCGGGGGTTTGGTTTCCATATATCCGCACCCCCCCACCCTATACGTCGGGACCAAGCTGAGCATGCCGCCGAGGGAGACGCCGCCGTCGAGCATCTCGCGGGCGATCTCGAGGCGCCCCTTCAGAATGCTCTGAGGTATAATGGGCGTCGGGGTGATGGCGTGGACAAGACACGGGAAGGCGAGGCACAGTGTGAAGGGCAGCACTCGAACTGGTCACGATGTGGAAAGATAAAGCAACCCTACCCTATATGTCCGCAACGAGTCCCGCGCACTCGAAGTCGCAGGGGGATAATGCCGCTTCTGGCCAGAGCGTAGCACAGGGCGGCTCGGATGTCAAGAGCAAAACGCAGTGGATGGAGGATGATTTCAGCGGAGCTCCAAATCTGAGAATCCTCTTGGCGACAGAGCCGCCCTTTCGCCTATATCTGCACGTCGATAATCGCCGTGACCCCGACTCCCTGCACGCGGCGCAGGCCCTCCAGCGGGTTCACGTTGTCGAGGGGGATGAATATCTTGATTCGTATGCCCTTGAACTCGGCCTCGAGCTGGCCAACGGCTTGGGTCTTGTCCACAGAGGCTTTGTCCGTCCCACCGACCTGGGCGGCGCCGATGTGAGTCCCGCTGCCAATCGAGACTATCGGGACCACCTTCGTGTGACCCTGAAACTTCGCGCCCTTGTTCAGCGTGACCGTGTTGATGAACTCGTCGATAGGGCCGGCTATGGCCTTAACGACCGCGCCGCCTCCGATGATCAGCGCGCCGCCCTTTATGATGTCGCCCAGGTCGATGGCCGATGCAGGGGCCGCCGCCAGACACACGGCCAGCATGGCCGCCAAAAAACGCTTCTTCAAAACCAACACCCCTAATACTGAAAGTAAGGTGGATGCGAAGTCCACGCGGCTCGCATTATACACGCAATTACCCTCAATCCCCGTAGAGAGCGCGATAGGTCTCCACGTTGCCCGACACGCTCTGGACGTAGTGCCGCGTCTCGCGGAAGCCTATGGCCTCGATCCAGCGGTCGAGGGGCAGCTCGCCCGACTGCGCCAGCCACTTGCGGGCGTTGACGGGGCCGGCGTTGTACGCTGCCATTACCTGCTCAGGCAGTGCAAACGAGCGGCTCAGGTGCGCGAGGTGCGAGACGCCCATCGCTATGTTGTCAGACGGGTCAAAAATCCTGTACTTTGCCATGCCGAGCCGCTTCGCCTCGTCCTTCGCCGTGCCTGGCATAAGCTGCATCAGGCCGGACGCCCCGGCGTGGCTGACCGCGCCGGACCTGAAGGAGCTCTCCTGCCTCATGACTGCCCACACCAGGGACTCCTTCACCCCCTGCTTTGCGCAGGCCGCCGCGACCTGCTTGGCAAACGGGCGCGGGCGCGGGTAAAGGCGCTCCAGCCCGGCGCGGTAGAGGGCTGGGACTGTTAAGCGGCGCGACAGCGTCCGAGCCAGGGAGTACGTCGTGTCGCCGTTCCCCAGCCACTCGTAGAGCAGCATAGAGCGGTAGAGTTCTCTTGCCGTTGCCTCGGGGCGGCGCAGCCCCATTGCGGCGTAAGAGACGAACCCCCAGCGCTCCAGAAGCGGCGCCTCAGATGACAGAGTCGGATCGTGTCCGTCCGCGATTTTTGGCCGCCCCGGCCTCAACAGAAAGGCGTATATGGAAAGCGGGTGCTTCGCCAAAAGCTCGGCTCGCAGGGCGTCGGCATCATCCTGCTTCTTCATCGACTGGCTCGCCTTGGCAAGCCAGTAGAGCAGCTTCGTGTCCCAAGCGGCGGATATCCCCGGCGCCCGGGCCGTGCGCCACAGCGACGCCGCGCGGGGAGCGTGGTTCGCCGTCCAAGCCGCCCAGCCGCTCTTCCATAATATGTTCGTGACGTCAGGGTGGTCGGGATAAGCTTTTATTAGTTTCTCCTCGAGCTTTTTTGCCTCGTCCTCGCCGACTAGCTCCATCAGGGACAGCATCGCGCGGGCCTGGACCTTGCCGCGCCGCCTCTCTGCCACCAGGCGGAGCGCGTTTACCGCGTCCTGTCTGACCGGCGTCGAGGCAAGGGACGCTATGCGCCGCACCGCGCGCTCGGCTGGGCCGTTGCCCGACAGAGCGACCGCCCCCCAGAGGTTCAGCGCCTCGGAGTACCGCTTCTTCGCCCTGAGAGCCTGGGCCTTGTAGTACGCGACCTCGCGCCACTCCGTGCTTTTGGGCGGAACGGCCAGCTCCGCGGCCAGTGCGCGCGCCGTCTTGTCCTCTGGCCGTATGCGCAACAGGGCCAAAGCGTATGCCCCGCGCCTCGGGGAGTCGGCGAGCTTGACGAGGCGCGCCAGAGCCGTGAGCCGGTTCGCGTCCGTGTCGGCCACGTCGAGCATGCGGTTCAGCGCCGGCTCGATGTCGACCGAGGCGGGGCTCCTCTCAAGGGCGCGGAGGCGGGCGTATGCGGCCGGGTAGCGCAGGCCGGAGGGCAGAGCCGCGTCGCCGTCCAAGCGCGTCGCGAGCGCCAGCGTGTCCATGCCGAGCTTCTCGCGGCAAAGCAGCTCCGTCATGTCGGCGTAGGGGCGTATCTCGCTCGGGAAGGACGCCGAGTGCTTCTCCAGCACCGCGACGGCCTCGCCGAGGCGGTTCTGCAGGCGCAGCGCGTTGGCCATAAGAGAAAAATCGCGCGGCGTCTTGGCCGTGGCCGCGTCCATGGCCTTCCACGCCCGCGCTCGGAAGAGCTTGAACATATCGTCGTCCGCGAATGCCGCCGACGCAAACAGGTAAGATACGTAGAGGGCAGCCAGGGCGATTTTCCCTAACATTTTCATTATCATCATTTTTATTACTCCCCTAGCTTAACTAAACGGAAAGGGTCAGCCTGACGGGGAACGGCCATGCGAAGCCGAGCGGGCGGATTGGAGCGCCGAAGACCGCGAAGGCCGCGCCGCCGCTGCCCGTGATTCCCCATGCTCTGGCGCCGCGCCTGCGGAACTCGCCGAACAGGTCGAGGTAGGAGGGGGATTCCGCGACGAGCATGTCGGCGAAGTCGTTCGGCAGGAACCCGATCTCCTCCCCAGCGGCAAGCCTTCTGATGAGCAATGTCGCCTCCTCGCGGGCCTCGGCCTCGGTTATGGCGCGGCGGCCGGCGAAGCGGTCGAGCCTGGCGTAGGCGCCGGACGTTCCGACGCTCCCCATGCCCGTACTAGGAGCGGGAAAGACAACGAGGTAGTGCAGGTGCAGCGGCGGCAGCGGATCGATCACGTCCCCCACGCCGGAGACTAGGGCTAGGTCGTGCGGCGAGAGGAGGAAGGGGACGTCCGCGCCGGTTCGCCTGGCGAGAGCCATGTGTTCTAATGCGAGCCAGCGAAGGAGCGCGGCGGCGTTGCCGCTCCCGGCTCCAAGGCCTGAGCCTGGGTAGAGGGTCTTGACGACCTCCACGTCGAGGGGTGGCGCGTCGACGCCGCTCTCCCTGGCGAGGCGGAGCGCACGGGCCACGGTGTTCTCCCCCTCGATCGGCACTGGCATCGGCCCCGACACGCGAACTCGGTCGGCCTCTGCCCTGGACACGACGAGGGCCTCCCCTGAGGGCACGCGCGCAAAAATAGACACTATATCGTGATAACCGTCGTCCCGAAGCCCGACGACGCGGAGGGAGAGGTTTAACTTGGCCGAGCACGGCTGCACGTGGCCAAAACACTCGTTAGAGAACACGGCACTCCATCTTAGTAAAAAAATGGCTCCGCAGCCAGGACTCGAACCTGGAACCTAGTGGTTAACAGCCACCCACTCTGCCGATTGAGCTACTGCGGAACGCGAATAGCTGTACTATACAGCGAATTCCTGGTTTGTCAAGTGGGATGTTAAGAAAATTCTGCTGATTTTTTGAGCGCGGCGTACCTTTTCAGAACCTTCGCGGCCATGCCCTTGTTGCCAGCGCTGTAGAGCAGGAGGGCGCGGTGGACGTCGCCGCCGGCGTTTTTGTGGCAGGCCGAGAAGATCTCCGTCCCGACCGTCAGGTTGTTCTTTGGGCTGAACATGTCCTTGGCCTTGGCTATGTGCGGGTGCCGGGCCCGTATGGACTTCTGGTGGACGCGCCACCTGACCTGCATGAGCCCGTAGTCCCCGCCGCGCGAGACGACGTCGTTCCGCGCCGACGACTCGGTCACTACTATCGCCGCTATGAGGCACGGGTCGTGCCCGAACCTCTCCGCCGTCTCCACCGTGAGGGCGGCGTACTCGCGCGCCTGCTTGTCGGTCAGCTTCTTGTTGTAGTGCCGGAAGAGCCGCGCTATGGCGCCCAGCCTGGCCTCGTTCGGGTCGCGCTTCGGAGCGGCGGGCTTTTGCTGCTCGGCAGCGGGGCTGGCCGCAGGCCGGGGGCGAACCACGGGGAAGACCAGCTTGACAGGGGGCGGACGGAACTTCGGCGTGTCGTACCGCTCAAGCTCCGCCCGCGCCGGCATAATAAGCAAAGCGAGCAAAGCAAGCAAAGCGAGCAAAAATGCAAGGGCTGCGGCGCGCGCGGGCCTTTTCATTGAGGTTCCTCCGGGGCGTAGTCCCCCATGGCCATGCGTATGCTCACGAGGGCGGCGTACATGTCCTTGACCGCCACGAGGTAGTCGGTCCTCACCTGCTGGTTGTCGGTCTGAGCGTTGATCAGGTCTATCTGAGCGCCTATGCCCTCGTTGTACATGAGCTCGGTGATGCGGAGCTCCTCGTCCGACCTCTCTATCTGGCGCTTTTTGTCCTGTTCGAGAACCGAGGCCTTCTGCCAGTCGTTGAACGCCGTCGCCAGGTCAGCGGCTGTCTTGGTGAGGACTGCCCTTAGGGTTTCGTCGGCCGCCTCGGCCAGGGCCGCCGTGCTGCGCTTGTTATACCGCGCCGCGCCGCCGTCGAAGACCGGGATGTTGATCGTGAGGTTGGCGCCCAGCTGGTTCTTCTGGGGCGTCGCGGCGTTGTAGGGGTCTGACCATGGCGTCCACTGGATCGTGCCGGTGAGAGTTGGGGTGAGGCCCTTCGCGGCGAGCTTGGCCACCACCTCGCTTCGTTCGAGGGCTAGCTTTGCCGATCGGACGTCGGGGCGGCAGCGCAGCGCCCTTTCGAGGCCGTCCTCTGCGTTAGTCACGCCGCCGAGCGTCGGGATGACGAGGGGCGCAGCCGGGACGACGGGCCTGCCGCCGGTCAGCACGAACATGACGTAGAGGAGGTTGTTGTACAGCGCCTCGGCCTCGGTCACGAGGCTCTCCGCCGCGACGACCTGCGCGTCTGACCTCACGATGTCGAGCCGCGGCACGAGCTGCCGGTTGTACTTCTCCTCCGTCACGCGGTGGTTCTCGCGCCTCTGGCGCAGCACGTCCCTCTGGAGCTCGACGTTCTCCCTGGCAAGGACTGCCGACCAGTAGCTCCCCTCGGCGGCCGCGAGGAGCGAGTTCACGGCCGCGTCGAAGTCCGCGCGCCGCGTCTCGTAATAGAGTATCTGCTGCCGCTCGTCCAGCCCGTACTTCCCCGATATGTCGAAGCGCTGGCTCAGCGCCGCCGACGTGGAGTAGATCAAGGCGTTCCTGTTGTGAGAGTCGTTGGTCTGCTGGTCTGTGACGTAGGACGCGGACGCGGAAAGCGAGCCGGTCGGCCTCTGCGGCGCGACGGACGCGCGGGCGGCGTAGTAGGCGGCCTCGACGCTTCGGGCCGCGGAGAGCAGCTCGTGGTTCCCCTCGCGGATCATCTTCATGTACTGTTCCAAAGACACGACATCCGCCGACGAAGCGGCGATGCCGGAGTAAGCGGGAATAGAGCCCACGACGGAGCCCAAAAGCAAGACGGCCAGAACGGCCAAGGATTTTATTAGTGTTATCAGCCGCCGCGATCTCCAGAGCAAGACAACGCACCTCCAGGGGATATTATAGCAGATTTGCTACTCCGATATTCTTATCCCGCCCAGATCGACTATCGTGTGTATGAGGCCGTCGAGCGTCGCCGGGGGCGGCGTTTCGCGCGGCGGGTTGGGGCTCCATATCAGAAGCGGCACGTCGACCATGTAGCGGCTCACGCTCTCGTCGGCGTTCAGGGCGGCGGCGCGCCCGTTGAACATCCTGAAGTCGAAGACCTCCTCGCCGTGGTCGCTGAAGTACAGCAGCCAAGTCCGGCTGTCTCCGGCGGATGCCTCAAGCTCCGCGACCATTTCTCCGAGCAGGCGGTCGGTGTAGGCTATCGAGCTGTCGTACTCGTTTATCGTGTCGAGGTCAGAGGAGGCTAGGGGGAGGGACAAGACGCGCGGGCCGAGCCCTGCGTCGCCGCTGAAGACCGAGTGCTGCGGCGGATAGCGGTGCTTGTAGATCACGTGGCTGCCTCGCAGGTGAACGAATATGATCTTTTTCACGGCGTTATCCGACAGAGCCGCGCGGAATGGCTCCATCAGGGCCTCGTCATAGGTTGGCGCCGCGTCGCTGGGCGACAGGCCAGTTATCATGCCGACCAAGTCGGAGTGAGTCGGCTTCGTGAAGAAGCGCACGTCCGCGTTCTCCGAGACGGCGCGGAGCAGCGTGTCGAAGCGCGACATGACCGCGTTGTTCGAGAGCCACCAGGTCTTGAACCCGGCGCTCTTGAACAGGTCGACGACCGACGCCCTGTATGCCTCGAGGCCGGTGTTTTTGTCCATGAACGACAGAGCCCGCAGGAGGCTCCAAGTCGTCGCGGTGGAGGTCGCGGCCACGTCTCGTAGCACTATTAGGGTTCCCTTCTCGGCCAGCTTCGCCATCTCAGGGTCGGTCCGGCGCCCGTAGCCGTAGAGGCTCATGTGGTGCCGCGACGCGCTCTCGCCGATCACGACCACGAACGTCTCAGCGGCGGACGGCGCAAGGGACTCAGCAAAAACGCCCCTCGCGGACTCAGAGGCTCTCACCGCCCTTGCCTGGTTCACCTCGTAATGGAACAGGGTTTGATAAAACCGGCACGCGATGCTGGCGGCCCCGCTAAAGTAGACGACGGCGGCGGCCAGGAGGCACAGCAGCGCCGCCTCCGCCCTAGGCAGAGCTGCCCTCGCCTTTGCCCTGACGCGCGCCATGCGCCTGAGAAACGGCCAAGGCAGCAAAATGGCCGCGACGGCCGGCAAAAGCGCGAATGGGTGCCTGCTCAGGACAAATACCGCGTACTCGGAGGCCTCGGATAGGTTTGTCTCCCACAGGAAGTAGAACTCCTCGCCGGTGGGAGGACGTCCGTAGACCGCGGCGAGCGCCGACCACGCAGCGCCCGGAACGGCGAAGGCCAAGGCGTCCGCGTAGAGCCAGAACGGGCCGGGAGCGAAGAAAGCCGCCCCTGTCAGCAGAAGGCAGAAGGCGTAATCGGTGAACGAGCCGTAGAGGAACTCGGCGTTGAGCGAGCCGTAGAGCGCGTCCATCGTTCGCGGCACAGCGACGAGGGAGAGGGCCAGGAACGCGAGCCTAAGCCCCCAGCGTCGGTCATCGCTTGAAAGATAACGGGGCGTCAAAACGCGACCTGGTTCAGGAGGTTGTCAAGAAACTGCCGCTTGAACTGGTCTTTAGCGTCGTCGTCGGTCGAGCCGAAGCCCACCGGAATCTTCAGGTTGAACTGTATCTTTTTGTCGCTCTCTTTTTTCTCCTGCTCGTCCTCGACCGTGAGCAGCTTGGCCGGCAGGAAGTCCGCCAGGGGCTTGTCGATCTTGAGGTTCAGGAGCTGAAGGTCGCTCCACCCCCCGCGAAGCTGGAATGACACGTCCTCGAAGTCGTGGTCCTCCAGCCCTATGAGCCTGCTCACCGCTGCCCTCGCGAAGCCGCTGCCCTCGCTCAGCGTGCCGGTCACCAGCTGGAACAGGCCCTTGACGGCGTTCAGAAGCTTGCTCAGCACCTCGACGTCGAAGTTGCCGGCGAAGTCCAGCCCCAGCTTGTTCTTGCCGGCCAAGCCCATGGGCCCCTGAACCGACAGGTATTTATAGAGAGGCCCGCCCTTAGGGGCGGTCACCTGAGTGCCGGGGTTCAGCCAGAGCTCCGACCCGTCCCAGAAGAACGACCCGCGCGCCTCGCTGAACGGCACCTGCCCCTTTGGCACCAGGCTCGACAGGGCAGCCACCTTGTGAAGGTACCCCGAGCTCGACTTGAACGTGCCGCTCGCGAAGGTCATCATGAGGGCGCCGTAGTTGCCCTTCATGTTCACGTCAGCGTCGGCGCTGCCGGTGACCTCTATGCCACCGAGGAACGGAGCGGACGCCTTCGCGAGGTCAAGGTCCCTGAGCTTGGCGTCGGCCTTCCAAGCGGTGTCCGGCATGGACACGGCGGCGTTGAGCGATAATGTCCCGCCGAACAGAGTCCCTGTCCCGCCGTCGACTGTCGCCCTGTCCCCCGACACGACTATTGGCAGGGCCACGTTCTCAAGTGAGGCTCCGTAGGCCGAGAGGACTGGCGCTGTGACTATGACGTGAATCGCCGCGTCGCCCGAAGGAAGGGCATTAACGAGCAAGTCCAGCCTGTCCTGAGGCACCGGCTCCGTCGCCACAGCCACTGTTCGCACCCTTCTGCGCATCCGCCTCTCGTCCGATCCTGCCCTCGGAGCGCGCCTCGGCCTCGGCTCTCTTGGGACTCTGCCGAAGACCTCCGCCTTCACCGAGCCGGAGAACTGCCCCTTCATGGACGGAGCGCGGGCGGATATGAGCCGGTCTACGTCGAGCATGTCGGTCTCAGCGGCGTATGTCATGGCCTGCCGGCTCGTCTGAGTGTGGCCGGTCAGGGCCAGCTTCATGTCGCCCAGCTTGGCGCTGGCCGCGAAGTCTATCCTGCCTCGCCCAGGCGACGAGGCTGTGACGTTCAGGCTGTCCACCAGGGTCTCCTTGACGCTCAGGGGGGACGTCACGCTCAGAGCGAGCTCCGGCCTGCGCGGCGTGCCCTGAAGGTACAGAGACCCGTCGAGCGTGCCGCCCACACCTCCGTCTATGCCCATGTTCGACAGCAGAGAGCGGATGTTGATCCCGCGCGTCTTCATCGCGACCTTTATCCTGCCCCTGCGCCCGAAGGTCATTCCTCCGCCGCCGCTGAGCGTGCCGCCCTCGATCTTCGCCTCGACGCGCCTCACGTTGACGTTCTCCGTCGTGCCGGAGAGGTCGACGAACACGTCCCGCGCGGCAAACCCGCCGGCCGCGACGGACGGGGCGTGAACGTGCGCCGCCAGCGCCGCAGCCGCCGCAGGCCCCTGCACCCTGAAGCGCCCGTCAACCGCGCCGGACAGGTCGCTCTCGTCCGAGAGGTAGTCGCCCAGGGTGTCGAGGTCGACGCTGAGCGTTCCCTCGAAGTTCAGCCGAGGCTCGCCCTTTAGAACGGCCTCGCCGCCGAACGACACAAACCCGCCCGGCAGCGCGATGGTGGTGTCCGGCACCGAGGCCTTGCCGTAGGCGTAGTTGCAGACTATCTGGGGGTTGCGCAGGGGAACCCCGGCAACCGCCGTGTCCTCGCCTGCGATGACCAGGGAGACCTTCGGGTCTGACGGGGTGCCGCGCACGAAGACCTGGGCGTCCAGCAGCCCCTCCACCGTCCCGGCCAGAGCCGGAATTGTGGCTGGATCAAGTTTGGACAGAGTCCCGTCGAGCTCTATCGCCATGTCCGATGGAGAGAACGACCCTGAGGCCTCCAAGTCCGCGTCGTTGAACTTGGCCGTGAGCGAACCGAGCGCAGCCGCGGCCCCGTCGTACCTGAACGAGGCCAAGATGCCGTCCAGCCGGTACCCCCCGAACGACGCCGACTGAGCCGAAATGTCCCCGGACACGAGGGGCATCTTCGACGCGCTGTTGGGGGAGAAAAGCGCTATTACTCGGAGTCCGCGGAGCAGTTCCGAGCCGTTCAGCGCCATTTCCGGTACTCTAAGGAAAACTTTTCCTGCTATTTTTGCCGCCCCTGCCATCCCCGCAGTTGCGTCAGCCGAGACCCAAAAATCCAGCATGCCCTTGTCGCCTGAGACCTTGGGCATAAGGGACGGGAAGGCGTCGGCCATCGCGCCGAAGGACGCGTCTCTGACCTCGCCGCGGACGAAGGCGCGGTCGGCTGTTGGGGCCTCGGACAGGTCGAACGAGGCCTTTATCATGGCCGACGCGAAGGGGCTTGCGACGCGCCCGTCCGAGACGGTGAGCATCTCCGAGCGCAATGACCATGGTATATCGACGTTCACCGGTATCTTCCCCACTCCGCCGACCAGCTTAAGCTCGCCTGAGCCTGTGCCGCCGCGCGCGCGGAAGTACCCCTCGACCTCGCCGTAAGCGTCGACGTTCAGGTTCGGCACGGCCATGAGCAGTTCTTTGACCTTGACCGAGCTGATAGTCCCGTCGAAGGAGGATCGGACGTCGCCGTGCATGGACGCGCGCCCCGACCCTATGACGGCATCGAGCGACACGGAGCCGTCGGGCGAGACTACTCCGTCCACGCTGATCGGCAGCCCGTTGACGTTCACCGATAGGGCGAACTTGCCGTCGCGCGTCAGGGCTGCGTCGTTCAGAGTCATAAAGAACTCGCGTGATTTTATTCGGATGTCGCGGAGTGAGATGTCGATTGGCTTCATCGTGAAGGAGGACTGCTTCTCCTCGCCGCCGCCGAAGAGCGACGCGAGTGCAGAGAGGTCGTCCACGTCGGCGCTGAGGCCGTGAAGGTCGACGCGGCTAAGCCAAGGGCCGTCCTGCCACGTTGGCTGCAGATCAAGGCCGTCCACGGCGAGCAGTTTCTTGTCGCCCGACGCGATCTCCACGCCCCGCAGCGTGAGGCCGGAATATAATGACCCCTCCACGCCGCCGAGCTTCAGCGACGGAGTGAAGCCCCCGCCCCACAGCCTCACCGCCGGCTCGGCCAGAATGCCCGCCGGCCCGAAAAACAGCGCCGCCCCCAAGCCGATGGCCACGCAGGCCAAGATGCAGAGCACCACGCAAACGCGAAGGATGAACCTCAAAGCAAAAACACTCCGTTCCGCAAAAACAGGTCTGACGGAGTGATATTATAGCGCCTAACTCAGATTATGGAACACTTACCATCCGTCTCAGCCCCTCCTCCAGCGAGACCTTGGCAGTCCATCCCAGGACGTCGCGGGCTGCATCGACCGACGCGACGGAGCGGGCTATGTCGCCCTCGCGCGGTGGTTCGTGGACGGCCTGAGCGTCCTCCCTGCCCATCAGGCGCGCCAGGACAGCGAACAGCTCGTTCAGGGTGGTCTCCGTGCCCGAGGCCACGTTGAAGACCCGTCCCCATGCCGCCTCGTTCTCCGTCTCCATCGCCGCCAAGTTCGCTGCCACGACGTCGTCCACGTAGCAGAAGTCGCGGCTCGCGCTCCCGTCGCCGTAGATGACGGCCTGACTGCCGCCCGACATGGCGCTGATCCACCTCGGAATGACGGCGGCGTATGCGCCCTTCGGGTTCTGCTTAGGGCCGAAGACGTTGAAGTACCTCAGACCGATGCAGCGTAACTCGGGGCAGTCGGCGGCGGCGGCGAGTATCTCGTTTGCCGCCTTCGACGCGGCGTATGGGGAGAGCAGCTTGATCCTCTCGCGGCCAAGCCCGAACTCCGCCATGTCCTCGCGCTTCGGCAGCTCGTGGCCGTCGCCGTAGACGGCGCTCGACGAGGCGTATATGAAGCGCCGCACCCCATATTCTCTGGCGGCGAGCAGCATGTTGATGAAGCCCTCGACGTTCACCGAGTATGCCCGCCTTGGATTGGACAATGACCCAGGCGCGGAGACGTACGCCGCCTCGTGGAAGACGACATCTGCCCCGTCGCAGCCGCGTTGGCAGGCCGCGCATTTGCATATGTCGCCCTCGATAAACTTAAGCTTCCAAACTGGGTCTGCCAGCCAAGCGGCCTCATTCAGGTTGCGCAGCGAGCCAGAGCTCAGGTCGTCCAGCACGGTCACCTCGTGCGACGCGGCCAGAAGGGCGTGCACCAAGTGCGAGCCTATGAAGCCGGCGCCGCCCGTTACAAGTATTTTCATTTTTGTTTTATTACTCTTTCACCCATATCGCTGATGCCTCGCATGGCGGCATGGACGTCTCGTTCCCCGCTATGCTCAAGACCACGGAGGTCTCGGACGACTCCAGACATTTGACCGATGCGCCTTGAACAAAGCCCTGGTTTTTCAATCGGGCGCGGGAGTCCTCGTCCTCGGCCGAGACGTGCGAGATAACTCCCTCTTGCCCCGCATTCATGGCGGAGAGCGGGATGGATCGGTGCATTCGGCGGTTCACCGTGCTGTCCATGGCGGCGAACATCCTGTCCACCCAGGGCTCGCGGCCTCCGCGCGCTGTCCTGAAGAAGTCCATCATCGCGTAGAGGCGCCCGTCCGTCACCGAGTCCATGTAGTGCTCCATGTTGCATGCCATGGTCGCGGCGCGGTCGCGGTCGACGCCGAGGAGCTCGTGGAAGAACGCCTTCAGCCCCTCGTGGCGGCGGTACACCGTCAGGCCCCTGAGCCTGCCCTGCCGCGTCAGCCGCATGACGCCGTAGCGCTCGTGGATCAGCATCCCGGCCTCGGCCATCTTCTGGGCGGCGGTGGTCACCGTGCCCTTGGTGAGCTTCAGGCGCTCGGCCAGGCACGTCACGGTTATCTCGCGTCCGGCGCTCTCCATTAGGAAAATTTCCTCGAGGTAGTCCTCGATCCGCCTCGTCAGCTGAACGTCGTCCATGAGAACGTATCCAGCGCCTTCTCATCGACGTCCTGTTGGTACTGGATTCGCGGCATCCCCATGACAGTTATGCCGGAGGGGTCGACCGTGTAGAGCCGCGCGTCGGCCTCCGGGTCCTCGCCTATGACTGTGTTGTCGGGCAGGCAGTTGTTGGCGTCGATTATCGCCCTCTTGATCCGGCAGTTGCGCCCGATTATCACGCCCTGGCCTATGACGCTCTCCTCGACGACGGAGCTCGGCTGGATGACGCAGTTGCGCGACAGGACGGAGTTCTCGACCCGCGCGCCAAGTATTCGCCCGCCCTCGGCCATGAGCACCCTGCGCACCACGCAGTCGTTCCCCTCCGTCGGGTAGGAGTAGGACGGCGGGTCGGCGAAGGACACCGTGCGTATCGGCCACATGGGGTTGTACAGCGTCATCTCGGACTCGTAGGACAGGAGCTCCATGTGCGCCCGCCAGTATGCGCTGATGGTGCCCACGTCGCGCCAGTATGGCCTGTCCTCGCGCCACTGGTGCATGTTCTCGACCTCCCACGAGGAGTGCGGAAGCACGTTGGTGGAGAAGTCGTAGGCGAAGACCCGCGCCTTGTCCTTGACCATGCCGGGGATGATGTCGCGCCCGAAGTCGTGGCTGGTCGGCTGCTGCGAGTCGGCTATCAGGGACTCCTCCAGCGCGGCGCGGTCGAAGATGTAGTTCCCCATCGAAACGTAGCTGTAGCCGGGCTTGTCAGGTATCTCCGGCGGGTTGGCCGGCTTCTCCTGAAACTCGATGATTCGCCCGTTCATGTCCGCCTTTATGCAGCCGAACTGCGACGCCTCGGCTATCGGGACGGCATTCGCCGCCACAGTGACGTCTGCCCTCCGCCTCACGTGGAACGCGAGCATCTGGTCGATGTCCATCTTGTAGATGTGGTCGGCGGCAAATATGCACACGTGGTCTGCGTTGAAAAGGGATATTAGATGAAGGTTTTGGAACACGGCGTCCGCCGTGCCCTGGAACCAGTGCTCGCCGCGCCACATCTGGGCCGGCACAAGGGTAACGAAAAAGTCCCGGCCGCGGAGCGCGCTGCCGAACTGCCACCCGCGCTCGATGTGCTCGTTCAGCGACTGGCTCTTGAACTGCACCAGCACGTACACGGCAAATATGCCGCTGTTGATGAAATTAGACAGGGCGAAGTCTATGATCCTGTACTTGCCGCCAAAGTAGACGGCGGGCTTGGCCCTGTAGCGGGTGAGCGGCATGAGGCGTTCACCCTTGCCTCCGGCCAGGACGACGCCGAGCACGCGCCCGTATTTTCCCCCGTACATCCCCGCACCTCCTTCAAATGCTTCGGTACAGGTCTCGGTACAGCTTTGCCGACCTGTTCCATGAAAAATCCTCCTGCATCCCGCGCAGGCGTATCTTGTTCCACGCTTTTTTGTTCGCGTAGCGCTCTATGGCCCTCCTCAGCGACCAAAGCATGCCCTGAGTGTCGTAGGTTATGAACGTGAAACCGTTGCCGCCGCCGTCGCAGTCAGCGTCCCTCACCGTGTCTATAAGCCCCCCGACCTCGCGCACCACCGGCACGGCGCCGTAGCGCATGGCGATCATCTGGGACAGGCCGCAGGGCTCGAAAAGCGAGGGCATCAGATATATGTCACCTCCCGCGTACATCAGGTGCGACAGGGGCTCGTTGTAGCCAGGGAAGAAGCACAGGGAGTCGCGGTGCTCCGACGCCGCCTGCCTCAGGCGATCCTCTATCCATCTATGCCCGCTGCCCAAAAATATGAACTTGGCCCCGAGCGAGTCAAGCTGCTTCAGCGCGGGCAGTATGATGTCGAACCCCTTCTGCTCCACGAGCCTGGACACGCACACCACTATCGGCCCGTCGTAGGACGGGTCGAACGGCGTGTTCTCGATCAGCTTGGCGCGCGACGCTGCCCGCCTGTCGAGCGAGCTCACAGAGTAGCACTCCGGCAGCATCGGGTCGGCCGCGGGGTTCCAGTAGTCGTAGTCTATGCCGTTGAGTATGCCGTGGAGCTTGCCCCTGTTGGCGTATATGACCGGCGCCAAGGCCTGAGTGGATTCGTAGGTCTGTATCTCCCAAGCGTAGCGCGGCGAGACCGTGGTCAGAGCGGTCGAGGCGATTATCGCGCCCTTCAGCAGGTTGACCTGCCCGTAGAACTCCAGCTGCCACATGTTGAAGCACGAGGCGTCCAGCCCGGACTCCTCCAGAAACACGCCCCTCGGAAACATGCCCTGATGTGCCACGTTGTGCAGCGTCATGACGCTCTTGGCCGAGAGCTGCCCGTAGCTCTTGTGCCAGGCCAGGGCGCACGAGAGAAACGCGCTCGTCCAGTCGTGGCAGTGATATATCTCCGGCTCCCAGTCGACCGCCCTCCTCAGGTCGAGGGCGTGCATGCAGAATATCGCGTACGGCCTGACCGTCCACGCGTTGACGTCCCATGGGTACACGTCGCCCCCGTACTCAGGGGCCTCCAGAAAGTAGGTCGGCACGCCGTCGACGTCCACCTGATTGACCGTCGCCTCGACCACGCGCCACGCGTAGGACGCCGTCACCTTCTGCGGAAACGTGAAAACCTTATAGCCAGCGTCGCGCACCTTGTCCATCACGCCGGGCCACGCCGGGGTCACGACCCGCACGTCCACGCCGCACTTCAGCAGGGCCTTGGGCAGCGAGGCGGCCACGTCGCCAAGTCCCCCCACTTTGGAGAAGGGCGCCAGCTCGGCGCTGACGAACAAAACCTTTTTGCTTGGGCGGTTCGTACCGTGTCTCGCTGCCATAACCGCTCCCTACATTCCCCGGAAGTCTATCGAGTACGCCTTCGAGGCGTACTCCTTGACCACGCGGTGCGTATTGAAAAAAGAGGCGTTGAGGGCGATGGTGTGGCGCATCATGTCCACCCACTTGTCGTGGTTGTGGTAGTAGGTGGGGATGACCTTCTTCTCCAGTTTGTCGTACAGGTCGACCGCGTCCCGTGACTCGTCGTAGCCCTGCCCCAGGTCGTCGGCGACGCTCGGCTCAGGCCCTATAGACCAGCCTGTCACGTCCTCGATCCACCCCTCGATCCACCAACCGTCAAGAACGGAGAAGTTCATTATGCCGTTCATGGTGCACTTCATACCGCTGGTGCCGCTGGCCTCGCGGGGGCGCTGCGGCGTGTTGAGCCACAGGTCAACGCCCTGAGTCAGCAGAGCCGCTATCTCCATGTTGTAGTTATCGAGGAACACAATAGTGACCTTGTCCTCTAGCTCCTTGGCCGTCTTGCGTATCCTCTGGAGTACCCCTTTGCCGCCGTCGTCGTTGGGGTGGGCCTTGCCGGCGAAGATCAGCTGAATCTTGTGGTCGCCCACGACCTCGACGAACCTCTTCACGTCCGAGAACAGCAGCTCCGCCCTCTTGTACATCGCGGCGCGGCGGGCAAATCCAAGGGTCAGCACGTCCTGGTCGAGCTGCTTGCCGGCGCTTTCCAGTACCCGCGCGAAAAGGCGCAGCTTGGACGCCTGATGCGCCGTCCACAGGTCCTTCTTTGGAATCGTCAGAGCCTGAACCAGCCGCCCTGGGTCCTCGTCCCAGCCTGGTATGTGCTTGTTGTAGAGCTTCCTCATGCCGGAGCTAACCCACGTGTCGGCGTGGACGCCGTTCGTGACCCAGTCGACCGTGTCGATCTTGAACATCGCGTTGCTGACCTCGGCGTGCTTCTTGGAGACGCCGTTTATGTAGCAGCTGTAGTGGAGGCCGAAGTCCACCATCGACACGCCGCGCGCGTCGGGCATCATGCGCTTTATGGTCGCGAGGGCGTCGGGCGGAAAGACCCGCTGTATCAGGCCGAAGTCGAAGTAGTCAAACCCAGCCGGCACAGGCGTATGAGTCGTGAACACCACCTGCTCCCTGATCTTGTCCGGGGCGTAGTAGCCCTGCTCGCGCATCAGGTCAAGGGTCAGGAAACCGGCGTGTCCCTCGTTCAGGTGGAACGTCTCGATGTTCATGTAGCCCATGTCGCGGAGTATCCTCAGGCCTCCGACCCCGAGTATGAACTCCTGGCAGAGGCGGTACGTGTTGTCCCCGCCGTAGAGGTACCAGCACAGCTTGCGGTCGTCCGGGTGGTTGCCCTCGATGTCCGTGTCCAAAAAGTACACGGGCAGCGGGTAGCCGCTCGACCCAACGATCTCGTACACCCAAACCCCTATCTGTATCTCGCGCCCCTGGAGCACCACCGAGACTCGGTTCGGAAGCAGCGTGAGCTCGTGCGCCGGGTCCCACTGCGACGGTTTTTCCTTCTGCCAGTCGTCGGAGTTGAACTCCTGCTCGAAGTACCCCTTGCGGTAGAGCAGCGTAACCCCCGCCATCGGAACGCCCAGGTCCGCCGCGCTCTTCAAGATGTCGCCAGCGAGAATGCCCAGACCGCCCGAGTACGTCGGTATGGACTCCTTCAGGCCGACCTCCATCGAAAAATAGGCTATCGGCCTGAAAGCCGGGTCGTTCTCCATAAGACTTCTCAGAGAGTGCCCGAGATCGCTTTTGTGAAGCCTTTGTATCATCACTGCCATCCCCTTTTACGCCTTTATCCGCGCTGGCGGAAGGCGTCCGTAGAGCTTCGTCAGCGCTGCGAGGCGCGAGGCCATTACCTTTGTGGCCTGCCCCGGCGTCATGCGCCACTCCCAGTTGCCGCTTGGCGTCGACGGAACGTTAGTCCTCGACTCGGCGCCCAAAGCCAGATGATCCTGCATCGGTATGACGCAGGTGTCCGCAACCGACGACATGGCCATGCGCGTCATGTCGTCGCATATCGTGCCGGCGTTGACCTCCTTGCCCAAGTACAGTATGAGGTTCGACACCTCCTTGGGCTCCGCCTCCTCCTCGAACCAGCCCCGCGTCGTGTTGTTGTCGTGAGTGCCGGTGTAGACGACGTTGTCCGGCGTGTGGTTGTGCGGCGCGTAGGGGTTGGCAGAGGGATCGCCGAACGCGAACTGCAGTATAAGCATGCCGGGGAGCCCCATGCCCCTGCGGGCCGTCTCTATGTCGTTGGTCAAGATACCGAGGTTCTCAGCCCAGAACGGGTGATTCGGAAACTCCCAGCAGAGCCGCTCGAAGAACCGCTCATGAGGAACGCCCCGCCAGCAGCCCTTCTCCGCCGTGGTCTCGCCCGCCGGCACAGCCCAGTACCCTATCAGCCCACGGAAGTGGTCGAGGCGCAGCACGTCGAAATACGCCAGCATGTGGCGCAGGCGGCTTATCCACCAGCGGAACCCCTCGGCCTCCATCGCGCTCCACCTGTAGAGCGGGTTCCCCCAGAGCTGCCCCGTCTTCGAGAAGTAGTCGGGCGGCACCCCGGCCAAGGCCGTGGGCGCCATGTCCGCGTCGAGCTCGAACAGCTGGGGGTTCGCCCAAACGTCGGCGCTGTCGAGGGTCATATATATAGGAACGTCGCCCACCAGCTCTATCTCAAACTGGTCAAGGCACTCGCGCAGCTCGGCCATCTGCCTGTGGAACAGAAACTGGACGAACCTGTGGTACTCCACTCTGTCCGAGTCCCTCTCCCATACCGCGTGCAGCGCCCCGTTGCGGCGGTACTTGAGGTCGTCCGGCCACTTGACCCAGCTCTTGCCGCCCTGTTTCTCTTTTATGGCGGCGAAAAAGCTCCAAGGCTCCAGCCAATAGCGGTTCGCCGAGAAGAACAGGTCGTAGTCCGTCTTCATCGCGCCTCCCCCGTTGCGCACCGCCGCCTTGAAGTTGGCCCATGCGCGCCGCAGGACGTCGTCGCTGAACTCCCTCACGAGGTCGTAGTCCACCCGTCCGCGCGGGAAGGCCGGGGCGTTGTCGACGTCGCTCCTCTCCAGCAGCCCGGCCGAGAACAGCGCCTCGGGGCTTATCAGGAGCGGGTTCCCGGCGAAGGCCGACGCAGGGCTGTAGGGGGAGTTCCCGCTGGCTCCGTCGACCGTGGTCAGGGGCAGAACCTGCCACACGGACTGGCCGGCGCTCTTCAAAAACTCGGCGAACTTGACCGCCTCAGGCCCCAGGTCTCCTATGCCGTACCTCGACGGTAGGGCAGAGATGGGCATCAAAACCCCGCTTCTGCGCATCATACGCCTCCTGACAGCGAGCTCGACGCGTGAGTCACGCGCCCGCCGCATATCGTCATAGCCACGCCGATAGCCCAGATGTCCGACCGCGGAACGAGGAACGGGTCATCGTCCAGAATGACGAGGTCGGCGTCGCGCCCCTCGGCTATCTCGCCCCTACGCTGCTCGTTGCCGCTCTGCCACGCGTCCGCCCACGTGTACATCGCGATGGCCTCCCCGATGGTCAGGCGTTCCGCCGGCATCCAAGGCTCGCGCCTGTCGTCGCCCGGCGCCTGGCGGTTCACCGCCGCGTGAATCCCCCAGAGCGGGCGCGGGCTTTCGATGGGCGCGTCCGAGCCGCCTGAGGTCAAGATACCCTTTTTTATCATGGTCTTCCAGCGGTAGCTCCGCTCAGCCCTCTCCTTTCCGAGCCTCTCCACGGCCATGTCGCGGTCGGACGGCACGAACATAGGCTGCACCATCGCCCCGACGCGCAGACGCTTCATACGGTCGAGCTGCGCGTCGTTCGCTATCTGCGCGTGGACTATCTGGTGGCGCATCTGCATCGGTCGGCCAACGCCCTGCGCCGCCTCTATGGCGTTCAGGCACATCTCAAGCGCACCGTCGCCTATGGCGTGAGTGGCGACCTGCATGCCGGACGTGTGCGCCATGCGGACGAGCTGATTCAGCTCCTCCTGCTCGAACGAGGCTATCCCCCTGTCGCCGTCTGGCGAGTCCGAGTAGGGCTCCAGCAGGGACGCCGTGTGCCCGCCGAGCGACCCGTCGCACACGAGCTTCAGCGGGCCTACCTGAGACATGGGGCCCCCGTCGCCGCTCCTCAGGCCGTCCGAAAGGAAGTCCAGAAGAACGTCCTGCCTCGGCATGTTGAGCTGGTGCCTGACGCGGAACGGCAGTGTCCCGTCGCGCGCCGCGTCGGCGAAGAACCCCAGCAGCTTCCGGAAGTCCGCTCGGAACGGCCCCATGTCCTCGCTGTTCACGTGGGTCAGGCCGAAGCTCGCGGCGAGCGGGCCGTATTTTTTCAGCATCTCGCGCATCTCGTCGAGGCTTGGGCGCGGCAGCCTGCCGTATATAAGAGAGAGCGCCCTCTCGGCGAAGACACCGGTCGGCTCGCCGTGCTCGTCGCGCTCGGCCAGTCCGCCCTCCACCGGCTCAGCCTCGCCCAGCCCGAAGAAGCGCATCGCGGCGCCGTTCAGCACCGCCACGTGCCCGCACACGCGTATCAGCACGACCGGCTTGTCGGGAAATATGTCGTCGAGGTCATGCCGCGTTGGCCTGCGGTGCTCGGGCCAGGAGGTCTCGTTCCACCCTCTGGCTCGGTAGAAGTCCTTGTCCGGGTTGGCCTCGGCGTACTCGCGCAGCGCGGCCCTCAGGCCGCTTATCGATCTGCACGGAGTCAGGTCGAGGATCTCGAGCGACTCGAGCCACGACATGAGGTGCATGTGCGAGTCCGTGAAGCCCGGGAAGACCGTCCTCCCCATGAGGTCGAAGACCTCGCGCGCGCCTGACGTGTCCAGGTTAGACCCGACCGCGGCGATGCGCCCCGCCTTAACGCGCAGCGCGTCGACGACGCCGAGCGGAGTGTGGACGCGCCCATTCACAAGGGCGTAGTCCCCGCGCAAACCGCCGCGGCCTTGCGTTTGTCCTTCTCTATTTTCGCTTTCGCCGCTGTTCATGCGAGCGTCCCCTTTTCAATAATCCGCTTTGTGCATAAAGTAAGGGAAAAACTCCCACTCGATTATAGCGCAATTCGCGCGCACTCTGAGCAAAAACGCTCGCCCCTTTTCGCCGAAAGAGCAGGAAGATCACCCTATGAACCGCGCACCGGCAAAAACGCCCTCAGCTCGTACATGCCTCCTTCATAATGAAGCTGACATGCGCGTCGAGCTCGTCCACGAAGCCCTGGACGGCGTAGGACAGGAACCTCATGGGGTTGCCCTCCCTCGGAGCGGACGACTCCTCAAGAGCCGCGTAGTACTCGTCCCTCGTGTCGTTGTAGTGGGTGGTGAGCAGGTGCGCCGCGTTCAGCGGCACGCCCGCCGCCATGAGCAGCCGGAACTCGGTCATGCGCGCGGAGCGCCCGTTGCCGTCCCCGAACGGGTGTATCCATGTTATGTACAAGTGCGCGACGAGCGCCTTGAGGATGCCCTCCGCGACGGCGTGAGTCCTGCCCAGTCCCCAGTCCTCGCCGAGCCAGTCGAAGAGCCTGCGCAGGAGGTGCTCGCAGTCCTCCGGCGGCGCACCGCGGTAGCGCCCGACGTGAACCGAGTACGTCCTGATGCTGCCAGGCTCCTCCCCTTCCTTTTGATTAAGCCCCTCCAATATCGTCCGGTTGTCGAGCATCAGCCGCTCGTAGTCCGCCCGGCACGCGCCGGACGAGGCGACCTCCTCCGCCACCGAGTTGTACGCCCTCACGACGTTCTCCACTCCTCGTCCGGGTCACGCCGCATCCGCTATGCTCCTCGCCGCGACTATGCCGCTCGCTGCGGCCTGCACTATCCCCCGGCTCACCCCTGCTCCGTCGCCGGCCATCCATAGGCGGGGGACGGACGGGACGGACATGCCGCTGGTCAGCTCCAGGCGCAGCGAGTAGAGCTTGATCTCCACCCCGTAGAGCAGGGTGTCCCCGTGGTTGACCCCGGGCATTATGCTCCCCAGGGCGTCGAGGAACTCCACTATGTCCGTGACGTAGCGGTGCGGCAGCACCAGGCTCAGGTCGCCGGGCTGGGCCGAGGCGGTCGGCTTCACCATGCCGCGGTCGATCCGGGACGTGGTCGAGCGCCGTCCGTCCCTCAGGTCGGCGAGCCGCTGAACCAGTATGCCGCCCCCAGCCAGCATGTTCGCCAGCTTGGCTATGTGAGTGGCGTAGCCTATGGGGTCGTTGAACGGCTGCGTGAACGTCTTCGACACGAGCACGGCGAAGTTCGTGTTCTCGGACTTCTTCGTCTTCAGGCTGTGCCCGTTGACCGTCGCCAGCCTGCGGGAGTTGTTGTACTCGTACACGACGAAGCCTGACGGGTTCATGCAGAACGTGCGGCAGCGGTCGTCGAAGGTCGGGGTGTTATAGAGGCACTTGACCTCGTAGAACTCGCGGGTCAGAACCTCGCACACGCTGTCCGGCACCTCGACTCTGACGCCTATGTCCACCGGCATGGACGCGATGGGGAGCTTCAGGCGGCCTATGATCTTCTCAAGCCACGAGGCCCCCTCGCGGCCCGGCGCCACGAGGACCGCCCGCGCCCGTGCCTCAGTCCCGTCGCCGAAGCGCACCCCGGCCGCCGCCCCGTCCTCCACGATGACGTCCTCGACGGGGGAGTTCATCCTCACCTCGCAGCGCAGGGCCAGGGCATCGTACATCCTCTCCAGCACCTGACGCGAGGCGTCCGTGCCGATGTGCCTTATGCGGGCCGGCAGCACGCGGAGCCCGGCCTGAGCGCCGAGCCTCCTCGTCTCCCGCGCGACGCTGCCCTTCGCCTCGTAGACCCGCGCGTCGGCCCCGAAGTACACGAACGCCTCGTCGACCTCCTCTATCAGCTGGAGCAGCGAGTCGCCGACGTACTCCTCAAGGTTGCCGCCGAAGCCGGTGGTCAGGGTCAGCTTGCCGTCCGAGGCCGCCCCGGCCCCGCCCCACCCTGAGACTATCGCACATGACGGGCAGTACACGCAGCTGCTCGCCGCCCCGCTCTGAATGGGGCACCGCCTCTCGCTCACCAGCTTGCCCTTGTCGGCGATGAGCACCTTCTTGCCAAGCCTGGCCAGCTCCCTCGCGGCAAAAATCCCAGCAGGCCCAGCCCCTACAATGATCGCGTCGTAAGTCAATTCCGTCCCCTCCGAAGTTTCCCAGACTTTTTCGCGCGGTCGTGCCGCCTCGCGCGGCCACACCGCCTCGCACGGTCGCGCCGCCGAAAAACCAGCGCGCCTGTCTTCCTATTTATATATCTTAGCAGTCCCGCCGTGCTATAATCCCCCCGTCCGGTCGAAGAACGGACTACACGATTGCGAGGAGATGTTTTTATGTCTAAGGCGTTTGTTTCCGAAGACAAGTGCGTGGGCTGTTCATCCTGCGAGGGCGCCTGCCCCGTGGAGGCCATAAAGGTCTCGAATGGCAAGGCGATGGTCGACAGCGGCACGTGCATCGAGTGTGGCAGCTGCGTTTCCACTTGTCCGGTTGGGGCTATTTCCCAGTAGCTCGTGAGGCATCAAGGGCGGTGGCCGTCCTCATCAGGGGGCGGCGGTCGTTCTTATTCGGGGACGGCGGCGGCCGTTCTTCAGGGGACGGCGGCGGCCGTTCTTCATCGGAGGGCGATGGAAATCGTTCTCCGATTTTTTTCGGCTTACCCTCTTGACAAACACGACCAAATCATTAAAATATATTTCGTCCGTGGGCGGTATAGCCAGGCGGGGCGGCATAGCCAAGTGGTAAGGCAGAGGACTGCAAATCCTTCACCCCCGGTTCAAATCCGGGTGCCGCCTCCATATTTCTCTCCACATTTTCTATGTTATGTAGTATCCTATAGGCGTAAGGAGATGGAAAATCTCTTTCGGTTTCATTGTTTTCATTAAGGAGGTTGTTCACTTTGTCAGACGAGAAGTTCAAGGAAGCCAAGGCACGGTACGAAAGCGCCGTGAACAAGGGGCTTGAGAAGCGCCCTGAGCGTTGCAAGACGTTCTCCACGGGCGGCGGCATTCCCATCGAGCGGCTCTACGACCCGGACTCCGCCGCGCACCGTGACTACACCGAGAGCGTAGGGTTCCCAGGCTACTACCCCTTCACCCGCGGAGTCCAGTCCACCATGTACCGGGGGCGCTTCTGGACGATGCGGCAGTACGCCGGTTTCTCCACCGCCGAGGACACCAACGCCCGCTACCGCTACCTGCTTGAGCAGGGCACAACGGGGCTCTCCGTCGCCTTTGACCTGCCCACCCAGATAGGCTATGACACCGACCATCCCATGGCCGCAGGCGAATGCGGCAAGGTCGGCGTCGCGATCGACAGTTTGGCCGACATGGAGATACTCTTCGACAAGATCGCCCTCGATAAAGTCACCACGTCCATGACCATCAACGCCCCCGCTGCCATCCTGCTCGCCATGTACATCGCGGTCGGCGAGAAGCAGGGCATCCCTGCCGAGAAGCTCGGCGGCACCATCCAGAACGACATTCTCAAGGAGTACATCGCGAGGGGCACCTACATCTTCCCGCCCGCGCCGTCGCTCCGCCTGATCACGGACATCTTCGACTTCTGCGGGAAGAACGTGCCGGAGTGGAACACCATCTCCATCTCGGGCTACCACATCCGCGAGGCGGGCAGCACCGCCGTTCAGGAGGTCGCGTTCACCCTCGCCGACGGCATAGCCTACGTGCAGGCCGCGAAGGACAAGGGGCTCGACCCGAACAAGTTCGGCAGGCGCCTCTCCTTCTTCTTCAACGCGCACAACGGCGTGCTTGAGGAGGTCGCGAAGTACCGCGCCGCCCGTCGGCTCTGGGCTCACATCATGAAGGACCGCTTCGGCGTGACCGACCCGACCGCCCAGATGCTCCGCTTCCACACTCAGACCGCCGGCTGCACCCTCACGGCTCAGCAGCCCGAGAACAACGTGATCCGCGTCACGCTTCAGACCCTCGCGGCGGTTCTGGGCGGCACCCAGTCCCTCCACACCAACAGCAAGGACGAGGCCCTCGCCCTGCCCTCCGAGAAGAGCGTCGAGGTGGCCCTCCGCACGCAGCAGATCGTGGCCTACGAGAGCGGCGTGACGAACACCGTTGACCCGCTCGCCGGCAGCTACGTCGTCGAGGCCCTGACCGACCAGATCGAGGCCGGCGCGGCTGAGTACATCAAGAAGATCGACGAGCTCGGCGGGATGCTCGCGGCCATCGAGAAGGGCTACCCCCAGAAGAACATCCAGGACGCGGCCTACGACTACCAGAAGTCCATCGAGTCCGGCGACATCGTCGTGGTCGGGGTCAACAAGTTCCAGACCAACGAGGACGACGCGGCCGGGATGAAGCTGCTGCGCGTCGACTCCTCGGTCGGCGACCGCCAGATCGCGAAGCTGAAGAAGCTGCGCGAGACCCGCGGCGACGCGTGGAAGTCCCGCCTCGATGACGTGCGCAAGGCTGCGCGCGACGAACACACCAACCTCGTCCCAGTCATTCTTGACGCGGTCAGGGTTTACGCGACCGAGGGCGAGATCTGCGGCGTGCTCCGCGAGGAGTTCGGCGAGTACAAGGAAAACATCGTACTCTAGGGTTTTTTTGCCCAAGGGAGGGTTTCATTTATGCCTGATAAGAAGATTCGTATCGTTGTGGCCAAGCCCGGACTCGACGGGCACGACAGGGGAGCCAAGGTCATAGCCCGCGCGCTGCGCGACGCCGGCATGGAGGTCATCTACACCGGCCTGCGCCAGACGCCTGAGCAGATCGTGACGACCGCCATCCAGGAGGACGCCGACGGCATCGGGATCAGCATTCTCTCCGGCGCCCATGAGTTCTACTTCCGCCGCATCATCGAGCTCCTGAAGGAGAAGAACGCCTCGGACGTCATAGTGTTCGGCGGCGGCGTCATCCCCGAGCAGGACGTTCCGGCGCTGCTCAAGATGGGCGCCGGCGCCATATTCGGGCCCGGCACCTCGACCGTTACCGCGGTCGACTGGATCAAGAAGGCCGTCTCCGAGAAGGACGCGGTCAAGGCCTAGCATGGCTTCGCTGACGGATAAGGCTCTGGCGGGAGACCCCAGAGCCGTCGCCCGCCTCATCTCGATGGCAGAGAACCGCGACGAGGGCCTCGACTCCCTTATGAAGGAGCTCTACTTGGCCCCAAGCGCCGGGAAGGCCTGGGTGGTCGGCGTTACGGGAAGCCCCGGCGCGGGCAAGAGCACCCTGACCGACAAGCTGATAGAGCAGCTTAGGGCCAAGGGCGAGCGCGTCGGGGTGCTGGCGGTCGATCCGTCAAGCCCGTACACCGGCGGGGCGATCCTCGCGGACAGGCTGCGCATGCAGCGCCACACCGACGACTCGGGCGTCTTCATACGAAGCCTGGCCGCCCGCGGGTCGCTGGGCGGCCTCAGCCGCGGCACGAGGGAGGGCGTCCTCATACTCGACGCCTGCGGCTTCGACGTGATCATCATCGAGACCGTCGGAGTCGGCCAGTCGGAGATAGACATCATGCGCGTGGCGGACAGCGTCTGCGTCGTCTTGGTACCGGGCCTCGGCGACGACGTCCAGGCGATGAAGGCCGGCATAATGGAGATAGCCGACCTGTTCGTCGTCAACAAGGCCGACAAGCAGGGGGCAGACCGGCTCGTGAACGAGGTGCGGGCAGTACTCGAGTTCCTTCAAAACAAGGACTGGGTCCCCACCATCGACCGAACCGTCGCCGAGACTGGCGACGGGGTGCCGAGCCTCGTCGAGAACCTGGAGCGCCACAGGGAATACGCAAAGGCCAGAGGACGCGAGCGCGAGCGCGCGCGCATGAGGGCCAGGATCGAGGACATCATCGTCGACCGCCTCTCTCTGCAGGCGTCGAAGCTGCTGGAGGCCAAGGAGGCAGAAATACTGCCGGCCGTCATGGATCGAAAGCTCGACCCATACTCAGCGGCGGACATGATACTGGCCGAGTAGCAAAGAGCAGTAAAGAACTGAGGGGGCGGCAGCCCCCTCTTTTTTATTGTGCTGGCACCGCGTAGAGCACCTGCTCGTAAAAGCTGCACGTGTGAGTCCGGAAGTACAACCGGGCGCTCGGCATCACGCTCTTTATGTACTGAGGGATGGTGATCATGTCGTCCAGCTTGTGGTAGACGCAGACGGCAAGCCTGGCCCTGCCGCGCGAGATAATCCGCTCGGCCCCGCGCAGCGCCCGAAGCTCGGAGCCCTCGATGTCCATCGTGATGATCGGAGAATCGGCGTCATCGCCCAAGATGTGTTCGAGCGAGTCAGCTTGAACGGAAATCTCTCTCTCTCTCTCTCTCTCTCTCTCTCTCTCTCCGACGTGGGCGCAGTTGTCGTCCTCAAGAAAATGCAGGGTCTCCTCGCGATCCCACGCTGCCTTCGGCACTATCGTGACGTCTTTCAGCCCTCTGAGCCGTTCGCGGAGCATGACGGCGTTCTGCACGCTGGGCTCCACGCAGTAGATCCTTCTGTACCTGCCGCCGGTAAGCTCCGCGAACCTAATGGCCGTCTCGCCGGAGTACGCGCCGCAGTCCGCCAGCACCTCGTCGCTGCCTATGCCCAGCGGGACGTCCCTTGGAAAATACTGGTCGTCCGTGACGTAGTCCCAGAGGCAGCTCGAGTCATGGGTTATCTTCATATTCAGCCACGCGACGAGGGTGTCCCGCGAGCGCTGGTCGTCTAGCAAGGAGTACGTCTCGTCGAAGGCCTCCCTGTGCTCCAGCACGTAGGCGTAGTCGATCGACGGCCCGCTAAAGTCCAGGGTCAGCACGCGGTTCACGAACGGCAGATCGTACAGGGAGGACATGAGGCCCTTCCAGTGCGGGTCTATGTAGAACGCTGCCAGCACGTCGAATTTTTCCTTGGCAAACGGCATGTCGGCCAAGGCGCTCCGGGGCACGACCTCCATGCCGTGGAAGCGCAGTCCCGGGGTGCAGTACGGGTCGGACGCGAACACGCCGAGTACTTTCTCTGCTACTCCGGCGGCGCTCAGCATGTTGAACAGCGCCTCGGCGGACGCCCCCGCGCCGTAGAACACGAGGGGCAAATCGGAGTCCCTAAGCCCGGCGAGGATAGCCTCCCGCCTGTCCTCCCTCTCCACTAACGACTCAATCAATGGGAAACCTCCAGTATTTTTACTCCGTCATCGCCAGGAACTCGTCCTCGCCGACGACCCTTACTCCGAGCTCGGTTGCCTTAGCTAGCTTGGAGCCCGGCTTCTCCCCCGCGACGACTAGCGAGGTCTTGGCGCTCACCGAGCCCGTTGCCTTCCCCCCTAACGACCTCACAAGCCCCTCGGCCTCCGCGCGGGACATCGAGGAGAGCTCGCCGGTGAACACAACTGTCTGCCCGGCCAGCGGGCCTGAACGCGCTTTATGATCGCCCTCCGTCATTTTTACTCCGGCCTCGGCCAGGCGGCGTATCAGAGCCTGGTTCGCCCCGCTCCGGAAGAAGGCCTCCACGGACGAGGCGATCACTGCTCCTACTCCGTCCGCCGCGGCTATCTCGTCCTCAGTGGCCTTCGAGAGCGCGTCCATCGAGCCGAAGCTCTGGGCCAAGGTGCTCGCCACTCTGTCCCCGACAAATCGAATTCCCAGCGCCGCGAGCAGAGCGGAGAGGGGGCGCGACTTCGATTTCTCTATTGAGGCAAGGAGGTTACGGGCTGACTTCTCGCCCATGCGGTCGAGGCCGGTTAAATCCTCCTCGGTCAGGCTGTAGATGCCGTCGAGGCTCTTGACTAGCCCGCTCTCGATCAGCTGTCCGGCCAGCTTGTCGCCTAAGCCGCGTATGTCCATCCCAGCGCGCGACGCGAAGTACCGAAGCCCCTCCTTAAGCTGGGCGCCGCAGGACGCTCGGTTGGAGCACCGCACCGCCGCCTCCCCCGGCAGCCGCACCGCCGCCGCTCCACAGACAGGGCAGACGTCCGGCATGACGAACGGGGGCGCAGTAGCAGCGCCATTACTCCGCGCGCCGAAGTCCACCTCCACGACCTCCGGGATGATCTCGCCGGCCTTGCGTATTTTCACCCTGTCGCCGACTCTGACGTCCTTGCGCCGCACCTCGTCCTCGTTGTGCAGGCTGGCCCTCTGGACGACCGTGCCGCCCAGGTGCGCCGGCTCGAGCCGCGCTATCGGGGTGAGTGCCCCGGTTCGCCCGACGGAGATTTCGATGTCCAACACCTTGGTGAAGACCTCCTCCGGCGGGTACTTGAACGCCACGGCCCACTTCGGCGCGTGGGACGTCTCGCCGACGGAGCCCCACAGGGTTATGTCGTCGAGCTTGAGAACCACTCCGTCCGTGGCGTAGTCCAGCGAGTGCCGCCTCTCACTCCACTCCTCGATGAACGCCCAGACCTCGTCGGCGCCGCAGCGCAGCCCCAGCCGAGAGTCGATCAAAGACGCACTCTGAACCGGCAACCCCAGCGAATCCAGTCTGGCGAGCGCCTCAGACTGGGTGGCCACGCCGATCTTCTTCCAGTCCACGATGTAATAAAGAAATATTGACAGCCCGCGCGAGGCCGTGACCTTCGGGTCTAACTGCCTGAGGCTGCCAGCGGCGGCGTTGCGCGGGTTCGCGAAGAGCGGCTCCCCGACGTCCTCCCGTTCGCGGTTCAATATTGCGAACCTCTCGCGAGTCATCAGCACCTCGCCGCGGAACTCGGCGCGCCCGGGGATTTTCTCGCGCAGCACGCGCGGCAGGGACGGGATCGTGAGCAGGTTCGCCGTGACGTCCTCGCCGATCTTCCCATCGCCGCGCGTCGCGCCTGAGACGAACTCCCCGTCCTCGTAGACCAGCGACACGGCCAGCCCGTCTATCTTCATCTCGCAGACGAGCTCAGGCCGAGGCATGCGATCGATAAAGCCGCGCACTGCCCCCTCGTCGAACAGGTTGTCCAGCGAGAGCATGACTCGATCATGAGTAACCTTGCGAAACCCAGCCGCAGCCCGCCCTCCCACGCGCTTTGTCGGCGAATCGGCGCGGGCAAGGTCAGGACGCGCCGCCTCAAGCTCCCGAAGCTCGCGAATGAGAGCGTCGTACTCAGCGTCCGAGACGCTGGGCGAGTCCGCCTCGTAGTACTCGCGCGCGTAACGCGCAGTCAGGCCGTACAGCTCAGAAATCCTCTCGGCCTCTCCCCGGCTTTGTTTCATGCGTTTGCTCAGCCCCTTGGCGTGTAATTTCTTCCCCACTGCGTCCGCGGCAAGAACCTGATTATATATAATAGAAGAGTCTTTTCGGGAAAATTATCCCCAGGGAGGTGACGGGGCTATGTCTGACGTGCAGTTCAAGGCGTTTCTGATCGTTCTGGCGCGCAGTCTGCGGGGCTGCCAGAGCGTGGAGGCGGCCTATGATATGGTCATGCAGCTGGCGATCGGCGATGGCGCGAGCGATCTGGCCCGGAAGGACGGGGGGGGTAGGGGGGGATGCTTAGGCCGAGGCTAAGGGGCGCCAGCGGGACGGGCGCGAATCATACTCCCTCGTTCACGCTGACTGAGGTTTTGGTCGCCTCGTTTGTATGCTTGACGCTTGCTGGGGCGCTGTTTCGCGCCGTTGCCGGCGTTTCCTCCGCGGCGGCGCGCTTCTTCGGGGACTCGGCGGCGTGGGCTAACGCTCAGGCCGTGCTCTCGGCGATCGAGCTCCGCGCGCTTCACGCCGGCGCCGGCCTCAAGGACATGGGAGGGCTGCCCGCTCCGTTTCCGTCGGCTGTGACGGTTCTGAAGGGCGACGGCACTGCGCTGGCCGAAAGACGCGACGGGGTGTACGGCGGCGAGGGAATAGCGCTGGTCTACACCATCCCGTCGGCCCTGAAGGCCAAGCCAAGCACCGCGCCGAGCACGTCGGTGACGCTCCTAGGGCAGAGCGCAAACATGGCTCTGATAAGCGATCGAATCGCGCTCGGCAACAGAAGCAACATCGAGTCGTGGGTTGCGTTCCCGCTCTCAGGGCAGCCCGTGTCCGTGAACGGCTATTCGGGAGGCAAGCTCACCCTGTCCAGCGCGGCGCTGATAGCGCCCTATGACGAGATGTGCTACATCGAGGCCATCCGTTACGCCGCAAAGGACGGCTTTTTCCGTTCCAGCAGGTTCCGCACCGACTGGGGCGATACTATCGACCGAGCCGAGGGAATCCTAGCCCTGTGGTTCGAGTGGAGGCCTGACCTGCGCGTGCTGGACGCATGGGTTCTAGCGGACGCCGGAGCGAATGCCCCGCCGCAGGGGCAGGGGCAGCAAAAATCACTGCGCCCTACTGAGTGGCCTGAGGCGGCGCCGTGGCGCGAGGAGTTCGGCGGGCATAACCTGCTGGTGGCGATGGGGTCATGGCGCGTGGATAACATGTAAGCCGCCGCCGGCGATCCCGGCGGCGTGAAAGAGGCAAGAAGACCGCGCACAGACCTTGACTTTTTTGGGACTCGTGGTATACTCGCAACATACATCACTAGGTACTCTCCTTTCCCCGCTCCGGCGTCGCTTATCGTCGGGTTAAACGGGGAAAGGGCTTTTTTTACCCCGCCCGCGGTAGTGTCGGCGGGTTAGGCGACGGGAGGGGGCGTTCGAGTGAAATCGGCGCTCCCGCTTTCTTTATCCGCACGGGGCGGGCGTTTTGCGTTCTGCGCCACGGCGTGGTGGAATTTCAACCATCCCGTGGTAAGATTTACACATGATTACTCGAAACATCGCGCCGCGCATCGCGGAGGCCCTGGCCGACACGCCGGCGGTCTTCCTGCGCGGCGCCAGGCAGACGGGCAAGACGACGCTCGTCAAGAACTTGGCGGGGTTCAACGGCTACGTGACGCTGGACTCGGCGGCGGCTTTGACGGCGGCAACGAACGACCCGTCCGGCTTCCTGCACGGGCTCGGCAAGCCGGCGGTCATCGACGAGGTTCAGCGGGCGCCCGGCCTGCTCCTCGCCCTCAAGGAGGACATCGACCGCGAGCGGACGCCGGGGCGGTACCTGCTCACGGGCTCCGCCAACGTGTTCGCCGTCCCCAAGGTGGCCGACTCTCTGGCCGGACGCATGGAGTTATTGACCCTCTACCCCTTCTCCGCCGGAGAGATGGCCGGGGTTAGGGACGACTTCATCGCGCGCCTCTTCGATGGCCGCGCTTGCGCTATACCGCCTTTTTGCAATCCCGACGGCGAGTTCCCGTTCGCCACCGTCCTGGCTGGCGGCTATCCCGACGTGGTGCCCAGGGTTCAGGCAAGGCGGGACGCATGGTTCGACTCGTACGTCACGTCCCTGGTCGAGAGGGACGTGCGCGACATCTCCAACATCCAGGACAGAAGCGCGGCCATACGCCTGCTGTCGCTCCTGGCAACCCGCACCGCCACGCTCCTGAACGCCGCCGAAGTCTCGCGCTCCGCCGGCATCCCAAACACCACGCTTGCGCGGTACGTCTCGCTGTTCGAGGCGCTGTTCATAATCTACTTCCTCCCCGCATGGTCGTTCAACTCCAGCAAACGGCTGGTCAAGTCGCCGAAGCTACACTTTGCGGACTCCGGCCTAGCCTCGCACCTAGCCGTCGCTGGCGAAAACGCGCCCGCACGAGACCCGGCCAAGGCGGGCCGGCTCTTCGAGACCTACGTGGTCGGCGAGATCGTGAAGCAGGCCACGTGGACGCAGCACCGAGTAGTAAGCCTTTCTCACTACCGCTCTCAGGCTGGCGAGGAGGTCGACCTAGTCCTAGAGGACGCCCGCGGGGACGTCGCGGCGGTCGAGGTGAAGCTCTCGCGGACGGTCTCGCGCCGGGACATCAAAGGCCTGACGTCGCTGCGTGACGCCCTGGGCGACAGGTTCGCCGGCGGCGCGCTGGTCTACACCGGGGAGGAGACCCTGCCGCTGGGCGACCGACTGACAGCCGTACCGGTGCCGGCTATCTCGGCGCTCTCGGCGGCGTGAAAGAGGCAGGAAGATCGCGCTACGCCCCTTGAATTTTTGGGGACTCGTGGTATACTGTTCAACATACATAGCTGGGTCATCTCCTTTCCCCGTTCCGGCGTTGCTCTGCGTCGGGTTACACGGGGAAAGGCCTTTTTTTGCTTCCCACCTCAGAATTCGGGTATAATACGGTCACCGTATCAGCCGAGATACGTGCTAGGGACCGCTTTCCGCGCTTGTCATATGCGCGGCAAAGGCTCATGCCTGAGCCGGTCGTCCAAGGAGCGGGGCGACGTCTCTCTGAAAGGAGATGACCCAGTATGTATATTTTTAGGCGGCTGAACAGCCTGAGTTGCGCGCTTGTCGTGCGACTGGGGCGATGGCTGAGGGCGAGTCTGAGCCTGACGGTCACGTTCCGCCCGCGGTAGTGTCGGCGGGTTAGGCGACGGGAGGGGGCGTCCGAGTAAAATCGGCGCCTCCGCTTTCTTTCTGAGGAGGCCAGCCTCGTCGGATGCACGCGGGGACGTCGCGGCGGTCGAGGTCAAGCTCTCGCGGAGCCCCTGCCGCGCGGAGCCCCTGCCGCTGGGCGACCGCCTGACGGCCGTGCCGGTGCCGGCGATCTCGGCGGCGTGAAAGAGGCAAGAAGATCGCGCTACGCCCCCGGCAGAATCGAAGAATTTTCCCTCCTCACCCCCTTGACTTTCTCCCCCCGCCCTGGTATAACCATCCCCGTTGCTTCTCATCATCTTGAAACGGGGTCGGAAAAGTTGCCGGTGGGTCTTGACTTTTGGGGCAAAGTGTGCTATAATATAGAGGGCGGTTCTCGGTTCTCGGTTCTCGGTTCTCGGTTCTCGGTTCTCTAGGTTAATCTTTTCGCCAAATATTCTTTTCCCGCTTTTCCCGCGGCGGTTCGCCGCAAGCCTCTCCCTTCTGTTTTTCCTGTCCGAAATTTTGACTTACGCGCTCCCGCTGGGATTTCGCGCCGCGGAGGCGAGCGTGGACGACGTGACGCCGCGCGTGAACGCGCCCGCCAAAACCGAGGCCGGCATCGACGAGACGGACGACCTTTTCAAGGAGCGCAAGCCCAACGTGCTTTTCGTGCTGAA
>JAISUL010000064.1 GCA_031272145.1 Synergistaceae bacterium | reverse complement strand
TGCCCACCTACAATTGGGAGGCGAAGACTGAGTGATCAGCCCCACTGCCCGGCTGCAAGGATAGGCAAGCAGGTGCCCGGCGCACCGTTCCCCTAGGGGGGCGGGGCGCCGGGCTTTTTCGTGGGGTGATGTGGTCAGCGGAGTTGCCGGATTGAATTCTGTGTGATAAAATTGAGTCCGTAATAGAATCTATACGGGGGGTGGGGGCTGTGGAGGAGCGTAAGGAACAGGCGGCCACGTTCGAGAGCGTCTGGAAGATGTTTCAGGAGACAAACGCTGAGATCAGGGCGTTGGCCCAGCAGTCTGCCAGAACCGACGCGGCGATAGCGGAGGCCAGTGCGTCGGTCAAGGAGGCCAGTGCGTCGATCGATAAGGTCGGTGCGGAGATGCGTGCGCAGTCTGCGGCGACGGACGAGCGTATCGCGAAGGAGTGGGCGGAGACCCGTGCGGTCTTCAAGGAGGCCGGGGTGGTGGCCCGTGAGGCCAGTGCGGCTGCCCGTGAGGCCAGTGCGGCTGCCCGTGAGGCCAGTGCGTCGGTCAAGGAGGCCAGTGCGTCGATCGATAAGGTCGGTGCGGATATGCGTGCGCACTCCGCGGCGACGGACGCGCGCATCGCGAAGCATGCGGAGGCGACGGACGCGCGCATCGCGAAGCATGCGGAGGAGACGGACGCGCGCATCGAGGAGCGGTCGGCCAAGCTGGATGCTAAGATTGCCGATGTGTTTGACCAGCTTGCCCAGCTTCAGCAGACCGTCGCCGAGGCATCTAGAATCGCCGCTGAGACGTCTAAGACCGTCGCCGAGACGTCTAGAATCGTCGCCGAGACGTCTAAGACTGTCGCCGAGGTCAGCCAGCAGATAGGCTTCGTCACCAGGTCGGCGGGGAACAACGCCGAGTCTCAGGTGTTGCCCTGCCTGGAGAAGCGTTTTGCCACGGAGGGTTATGAAGTTCGGCACCAGCGTTTCAAGTACGTGGACGATAAGAAACAGACCGTGGCCGAGGTGGACTGGCTTCTTGAGAAGGATGACGCTGTTTTGCTGACGGAGGTCAAGACAACGCTGAAGGCCAAGGACGTCAGGGATCACAAGCAGCGGATCGCCGCTGCCAAGGCGCATCCTGGGGTTGGACAGAGGGGGAAGAAGTTTTTCGGCGCCGTGGCCGGGATAACGGTGAACGACGACGCGAGGAATTTAGCGCTGCGCTCCGGCTTCTACCTAGTCGAGCCCTCCGGTGACGCCATGGTGGTGCAAGACCCGCCGAACGGCCCGATCGCGCAGTAGAGTTATTTCCGTAATAGAAATATATAGGAGGTTGGCGTGATGGAGGAGATTTCGAGTTATCTGTCGGCGCTTCAGGAGGTTTGCGGCATGGCCGTGGAGAACGCGCGCAAGCTGGAGCGGCTTGACAGCGTGCTCGAGGACGTCAAGCGCATCCTGCGCGGCCACGCGGCCCAGATGGAGACGGACAATGCCATGCGCGAGAAGTCCCGTGAGGCCGACCTCGCCGCGTACAGACAGGAACGCGAGGCCGACTTCGCTGCGTTTAGAGAGATGTTCGAGGCGGACGCCGAGGCGCGCAGGCAGGCGCGCGAGAAGGACGAGGCCGATCGCGCCGCCGCGCTCGCCGCGCTCAGACAGATGCTTGAGGAAGACGCCGCCGCCCGCAAGAAGGCGCGCGAGGAGGAAGACGACGAATATTACGCCGCGCTAGAGGCCGTGCGAAGTGCAGATGAGCACGGCCATATCCGCATAGACGATACCGGGTGCCAGTCCATCGAGTTTGACTGGCTGCTGAAAGACAGGTACCAACTGCTGGCGGTCACGGTCAGTGACAAGCTTTCCATAATAGACGTCGACACGCACTTAGAGAAGTTGGGGAAGCTGGAGAAGTTCAGGTTTGAAAAGAGGATATACGGTGTCGTTGCCGGCGCTGCGGGAGGTTCAAGATATGGTCGCGGAGAACGCGCGCGGGCTGGAGAGGCTTGACAGCGCGCTCGAGGACGTCAAGCGCATCCTGCGCGGCCACGCGCTCCAGATGACGACAAGCGAGGCCATGTACGAGAAGTCCCGCGAGGCCGACGTCGCCGCGTTCAGGAAGATGCTTGCTGAGGAGGCCGCCGTTCGCAGGCGTGAGCGCGAGGAGAAAGACGCCAAGCGCGAGGCCGCGCACGAGGCCGAACGCGTAGCAGAGGAGAAGAAACTCAAAGAAGCCATGTCTGACATGGTGAGTTTCTTTGGCGAGCTCCTCGATTACGAGCTCGGTGACGTCATGGTCGCCAAGTTCCGCAAGCTTGGGTACAAGTTCTATGACGACCCGAGTTACAAATGCACTACCGATGGCAAGATCGGGTGCCGGAGCGTCACGTTCAGCTGGATGCTGTTCGGTAAAGGTCAGATGCTGGCGGTCGATGCCAGTTACAACAAACTCTCCCTAATCGACGTCGACAAGCATATGGAGAAGCTGGATAAGCTCAGGCGCTACGCCAACAATCCTCGCGCGCAGAGCTACTTGCGCAAAAATAGGCTATACGGCGCTGTCGCCGGCGCATACGTCCGGGCGGACGTTAGAAAGTACGTCCTCGAACACGGCCTGTTCCTAATAGAGCCGTTCGACGATTCCATACACATCACCAAGCCGCCCTGACCGAGGCCGCTATTCCTAACGGCTCGATCTTGTGCTAGAATTATTTTCGTAATAGAAACATATACGGAGGTGAGTGCTGTGGGGGATGGTTTGGGCTACGCATCGGCGCTTCGGGAGGTTCGCGGCATGGCCACGGATAACGCGCGCAAGCTGGAGCGGCTTGACAGCACGCTCGAGGACGTCAAGCGCATCCTGCGCGACCAAGCGCTCCAGATGGGCAAGAACGAGGCCAGGCATGAGAGGGAGCGCGAAGCCGACCTCGCTGCGTTCAGAAAGATGCTTGCGGAGGACGCCGCCGCGCGCAAGAAGGCGCGTGAGGAGGCCGAGGCGGACTACAAGAATATCAGAAAGGAACTTGGCAGGCTGACCAACAACTTCGGCGAGGTCATCGAGTGCGAGCTTGGGGCTGGCCTGGTCGATAAGTTCCGCAGGTTCGGATTCAGGTTCTGGGACAACCCTGTGCGCCGATACGCCATCATGGACAAAAACGATCGCCCTATCGCCGAGATCGACTGGCTGCTGCGAAACAAGGACAGCCTCATGGTGGTCGAGGTCAAGGCCCGCCTGTCCACGGACGACGTCGACACGCACATAGAGAGGATGGAGAAGCTCCGGCGCTACGCCGACACCCCCGGCTCTTTGGACAACTGGCGCGGGAAGAGGCTCTACGGCGCCGTCGCTGGCGCGGTCGTCGAGAAGGAAGTTAAAAAGTACGCCCTCGGAAAGGGCCTGTTCGTCATCGAGCCCTCCGGCGAGTCCGTGCGCATCACCAAGCCGCCGTCGCCGCCCCACGAATGGTGAGAGAATAAAAAATCTGCGCGCATGCCAGGCGCGTTTTTGTTTAGCTTTTTATTTCAGTTCCCCCGCTACGCCTCCGAAAAAGAATAAGACAGCGTTTCGATTGCGTGGCCTACAGGACGGAAGGCCGGAGGACAATCGCGGAGCGATAAGGCGGGGGTTTTCATTAAAAAAAATCTCCCCATGGTAGGACCGAGTGTACCAGCGGTCCAAAATTGCGGCTTATCGCGGGAGGCAAGCATATGCTGAGATCTCTTATGACGGCGGTGACGGGCGTTCGCGTGCACCAGACGATGCTGGACGTCACGGGCAACAACATCGCCAACATCAATACTACGGGATTCAAAAAGGACTTCACGATCTTTCAAGACCTTCTCTACCAGACCTCGGTCAGCAGCACGGGGCCTGGCGACAACAGGGGCGGGGTCAACCCGGGCCAGGTCGGCCTCGGCACGAGGGTCGGCGCCATCGAGACGCTGCACTCGCAGGGCTTCGCTCAGTACACGGGCAACAAGACGGACATGATGATCTCCGGCGAGGGGTACTTCGTCCTCCGCGACGGCGGCAGCAGGATATACACCCGCGCGGGGAACTTCACTCTGGACGCCAACAACACGCTGGTGCACTCCGGCACCGGGTACCAGGTCGAGGGCTACAGGATGGTGCGCGACCCCAACAACCCAACCCAGTTCATCATGGACGGCGACGTCTCCGACATCGTGATACCCATGGGCGAGACGATGGAGGCACGCGCCACGACCGTGGTGGGCTACAAGGGCAACCTCGACAGCCGCTCCGACGTCTACCTCCCGACCGGATTCTCAAACACGCCTGGCAACGCGGGCGTGTCCGACGAGGTTCAGGTCGTCATCGAGGGCCAGACCTACATCATGAAGATGACGTCAAACTTCGGCAGCGGCATCACCATCCAGACCGGCTTCTCCAGCGCCACGCTGAACGCCTCCACCGCGATCGTGATGACCGTGGGCGGCATAGCAGACGGTTACCTCAGGTTCAGCTCGTCCGACACCCTCGGCGGCACTATAGACATTTGCACTTCGGTAGGCGCCACTCCCTACAGAACCTATAGCTGGACGTATGACAACACCACCGGCGACCTGAAGTTCTTCAACGCGCAGGGCTCGACGGTGTTCCACGACAACATGCATTCTCACATGCAGTACAGTTCGTTCTCCATTGAGCAGGACGGGGTTACATACAACTGCGTGGCCGAGTTCAACGCCAAAGAACTCGAGGACGACGAGCCCGTCACGATGAACGTATGGTACCAGGGCACGTCGCTGAGCGTGGGACGGGCGCAGTTCAGCGTCTCGTTCAACCCTGACGGCACGTTCGACACGGTCACCCCGCCGTATTTCAACTACAGCGTCGGAGGTATCGGGCGTGTTGACCCCTACGCTCCGGTGTTCCGAATTGATCCGTCTACCAACGGGACGTCATTGGAGATTCTGGCTGGGCGTTCGTCCAACGTGGACATAACGGACGTGTCGCAGCTTAGCACCTGGGGCACCATCAACCAGGGCGGGATTCAGCAGAGCAAGATAACGATTTACGACTGCCAGGGCAAGGAGCCTGAGGAGGGCGTGCCGTACACGCTGGAGGTGACGTTCAAGAAGCTGGCGGAAAACGTCTGGCGGTGGGAGGCGTCGTTCCCCGATCAGGAGAACCTGATGCCGACGCCGAAGTCGGGCGTCCTTGTGTTCGACGACAGCTGCAAGCTGGTGTACGTAGACCAGCCCGGCAGCCTGAGCGTGGACATTCAGGTTCCGTTCGGCCTTGAGGGCACGAGCCTTCAGACCATCACTCTGGACTTCAGCGGCGAGAAGGTCATCGAGAACTACGACCCGGTGAACGACGCGCTGAAGGGCATAACGCAGTACGCGTCCGATGGCACGGCCAAGGGTTACTATCAGGACGGCTACCAGATGGGCACGATGAACGACTACTCGGTCGGGCAGGACGGCACCATCACGGGCGTGTTCACGAACGGCCAGACGCAGCCCATCTACCGCCTTGCTTTGGCGCAGTTTGCCAACCCGATGGGCCTCGAGAAGATCGGCAACACGATGTTCCGCCAGTCGGTCAACTCCGGCCTTGCGATGATCAGCGCGGCCTCGGTGGACGGCTCAGGCACGATCACGAGCGGCAGCCTGGAGATGTCGAACGTTGACCTCACGGAGGAGTTCACGCGTCTGATAATCTCGCAGCGCGGCTTCCAGGCCAACACGAGGGTTGTGACGACCAGCGACCAGATTCTCGAAGAGGTCGTGAACATGAAGAGGTAACAGAGTAGTGAAAATGGGGGGATGGCTATTCGGCCACCCCCTTTTTTACATTTTTTTACATCCCCCAAACGTGAATCTGTCTTCCGCCCTGAGCCCGTTCGCGCTGTCCTTAGGGGGCTGAGACCCCTTGGGATACGGCCAGCGGACTAGCAAATCGACGCGCCTGCGCCTGTAGCCCAAGCCAGTTTCCGCGGGATGGCCTCTTTGTAGATTGCGTTCGCTATCTCCATATTTCCGATGCCGTTCTTGAGCTTGACCAAGCCTAGGTCGAGGACGTAGCTGACGTCGTCGTCAGGCAGGCAGCGTGGCGTGGCGTCTCCTGAGAACAGCGGTTCGATGACGTGCCTGATCCGAGGCTCGGATAGTTTGTCGATAAGCTGGTCGAGGTGCGTAGTGTGTCCGATAATTAAGTTCTCGGCAGCCTGATCGATCCGGGCTAAAGTTATCGGCACGCTGCGGTCGCGGGCGTCCTTCATGCGCCAGGTTGCCTCGTGAGCTAATGCGTTCACGAGCCATGGCTGGCCGCGCGTGAGCTCCCAGACCCTTGGGTAGATGTTCTCCTCGAAGGTCTGTCCTGTGGCCTCCGTGTGCTGGAGGTATAGCTCGCGTATCTCGTCGCCGGAGAAGTCGCCAAGGCGCAGGGACTCGGCTTTGATGTTGAAGCAGCTTCCCCCGGTGATCACGTCGCCGTCAGATGTACTAATGCGGTAGTCTCGGACGTCACGGACGCCGCAGAGGATCACGGAGATGGGGAAGCTCTGCGGACGGTTGGTGTAGCCAGTGCGAAGCTGGCGCAGTACCGAGACCAGAGTGTCGCCGACGAGGGCGTCGATCTCGTCAATGAATAGCACCAACGGCCTGTCTAGCGTGCAGCACAGCGCCCCCAGCTCCGACACAAGGGCAGCATTGCCGTCGTTACGCGCCACGATCTCCGCCGGGCTGCCCGACAGCTGACATCCTAAGTAGCGCCCGGCCACACCCTCCAGCGAGGACAAGATGGCCTTCATGCCCTTGTTCACGTCGCTGCGTGCGGTCTGGGCCAGCTCGACGTTCAAGTACGCGCATCGGTAGCGACCTTCGGCGTTGATCCTCTCCACCATCGCCAGCAGGGAGGTGGTCTTCCCGGTCTGGCGCGGCGCGTGCAGGACGAAGTAGCGCTTTTGGTCGATCAGGGCGCTGATGTTTTCGTAGTCGATCCGCCGCAGCGGGTCGATCATGTAATGGTCGCCGGGGATGCCCGGCCCGGCCGTGTTGAAAAACTTCGGAACCACGGGAACGCTCATGTTCGGCATAACGCCTCACCTCGGCTGGTATAGTATCACACGTGGAGGGGGAGAAGCTGAGGCAGGCTGTGTTCGCGAGCTCCATTCCAAGCACCAATCGTCGGCGCGGTTTTCGTCCGGCCAAATGACGATGCTTTCCTCTTTAGACACGCTAAGCACGCTCGCCATATAGCCGAAGCCACCTGTCGACAGGACATAATGCCGGCACCCGCGCATAAGCTCCATCTCGAACACTGGGGCGTCGCTGTCGTTTATGTCGACATAATCCACGCGCAAGTCAACGCCGGCAGGCGGGTCGAAGCGAAGGCTGCTTCGGCACCACTCCATATCGTCGGAGAAGACGAAGGCCGTCGCCCGTTTCCATCCCGTCCGCGCTAAAATCTCGTTGACCGCCCTGGCAAAATACGCTGGCGAACACGCGCCGCGAACAACATAGTCCCCCCTCCTGACGTGCACGCATATCGCGTTCGAGTCCATTATCTCCGCAAGTTTTCCTTTGTTTGCCTCATCGAGCGGGGTCAGCAGCCTGAAGCGCTCGCGTATCCCGTCAATGTGAGCGCTTACGAACGTAGCATTCCTATAGTCCTTTCATATAAGACCCAACGTCGAGAAAAATGTTTGCTCCAGTGTGCCTTTTGGATATATCGTAGACGTAGGCGTATTGGTAGAACTGGTCGGCAAGTCCACCGCCGTTGAACTTGAGGATGATGGTGTTTTCGAGTCGCGGGTCGGCGGCGGTTATGGCGGCCGTTCCTACGCCATCAGCGTTATCGTTAAAGACCGGATCGGCATCTATGACCAGCACCTTGTTGATGAACGGGATGGTCGAAAGCGACAGTACAAGTGAACGCCAGTTAGGGAACTTGAAATTATCGTACTGGAACGTGACCAGAACGTTGAATCTCTCCAGCCCCGGCTTAGCCGCGATGGCGTCGATCCCGCTCCTGGGCATGACATCCACGCCGTGGAAAGTCTGTCCCGGCGTCCAGTACTCATCACCGACGAACACGCCGGCGATGTCCACGCCGCGGCTCTCCAGACAACGGAAGGCTGCCTCGGCTGTGCCGCCGTTCCCGTAAAACACGAGCGGCAATCCCGAAGCCTCGGCGGTGATTTTGTCCCACATGGAGCCCCTGCGCAACCTGCGCAACAGCGCCGCGAACGGGAAATTCCCCTCAGGGCAGAGGTCAGGCCGAGAAAGCTCTCTCTCTCTCTCTCTCTCTCTCTCTCTCGGCTACTAGGCGCGAGGCGTCGCAGCCGCGGTCATTTGTGGCGATGATTGCCGCCATGACTGGCTTATCCATTTTCTATCTCCTTCCTGCTGCGCAAAGCAGCTACTCCTACCACGCGAAATTCTCCCCCAAGTAGAACTTCCTCGCCAGCGGGTTCTCCTTCATTTCCTCTGGCGTCCCGTTCAGCATGATGCGCCCGTCGTGTATGAGGTACGTCCTGTCGGTTATGGACAGGGTCTCCCTCACGTTGTGATCCGTTATGAGCACGCCGAAGTTCTGCTGCTTCAGGGAGTGTATCATAGACTGGATGTCGTTGACCGCTATCGGGTCTATGCCGCTGAACGGCTCGTCCAGAAGGATGAACGCCGGCTTCAGCGGCATTGCGCGGGCTATCTCGACGCGCCGGCGCTCGCCTCCGGAGAGAGCGTAGCCCTTTGTGTCGGCTATGGCGCTTATGCCGAAGCGCTCCAGTATCCTGTCCACGGCCTCGAGGTCGGGATGCCCCAGCTCCTCGAAGACCAGAGATATGTTCTCCCTGACCGTGAGGTTGCGGAACACCGAGGCCTCCTGAGGCAGGTAGCCCAGCCCCATGCGGGCGCGCATGTACACGGGCCTGTCGGCGACGTCTCGGTGGCCTATGAGCACCTTCCCCTCGTCGGGCGTGACCAGGCCGACTATCATATGGAACGACGTGGTCTTGCCCGCGCCGTTCGGGCCGAGAAGCCCAACCACCTCGCCGCGGTTGACCACCAGGTCGACGCCGTTGACCACCAGCCTGCCTCCGTAGCTCTTGCGAAGGCCGTAAGCGGCCAGGCGCTGCTGTCGGGACGATTCGTCCTCGCCGACGGCCGGCGGGAGCAGGGCCGGAGGGTAGGCGAGGCTGGCACGGCTTGGCAGGGCCTTCACTTTTTATCCCGCTTGTCCTGCTTCTTCCTTTCCCCGACGCCCTGACTCATGTCGATGACTATCCGCGCGGGAGACGAGCCTTTGTCGCTGCCGGCGGCCTCGATGCGGTTCGCGCCGGGGAAGTACGTCAGGGCGGAGGCGGTCAGAGTGCGCCCCTTCTGCAGGGCCTTGACGTTGCCGCTGACCACGACGCTGCCGCGGGCGACCGAGTACAGGGCCTTCTCGCCGCGAATCTCCGTGGGCTCCGACGCCTTGCCCCTGATGAGCACGTTGCCCTCGGCGCTCAGGGACGTGATGACGCCGTTCTCGACCTTGCCGTGGGCGCTGTCCGCGCCGAACGAGACGCCGTTCTTGGAGTCCTCCAGGCGGCGCACTCCCTTGGCCGACAGGTCTTGGCCCTTCACGTAGAACTTGTCCGCGTCGATCGACATGGTGCCGTAAAACCCCTTGACTCCGCCCTCGACCGTGTAGGTCGGGGTCTGAGCGAAGTAGAGCGATATTCTTCCGGCCTTGAGGTTAAGCTGCTGGCCCTGCCACGTGCCGGCGGCGGAGATGCCCTCGGTGAAGTGGAGCTCGCGGCTCTTGACGTTGCCAGTGCCGAGCGGCGACGTGACCGTGACACCGTCGGCCTTGATGACGACGTTGCCCGTCGCGATGAAGTCGCCGGTCGCGGGGTCGAAGCGCATGTTATCCGCCGTAAGCTCGCTGTTTTCCAGCAGAGCCGCGGACGCCGGCAGCGAGGCCAGGGTCAAAAAAATGAAAAACAGCGCAATAACTTTTTTCACGGACGTTTCCTCCTCGTTAGCTCAGCTGAGTTATGGCGGCGGTGATGGGGCCGAGGATCGCTGCGGCGATGAGCGCGACCATGCCTCCCACAAATATTATCATAACGGGATTCAGCAGGGCCACCATGCTTTCTATCCGCTCGTCCAGCTCGTCCTCGTACCATCCCGCGACGTGGTGCAGCATATCGGCGAGGCGTCCGGTCTCCTCGCCTATGCGGATCATGTGGCACACCTGAGCGGGGAATACCGAGACTCGCGCGGCCTGATCTGCGAGGCCGTCCCCCCGCTGCGCCGCGCCGAGCAGGGCGTCGTAGCCTTTCTCTATGACCGCGTTGCCAACGGTGCCGCGCGCCATTTCGAGGCCGCGTATGATGGGCACGCCGGTCGACACCATCGACGCCAGCACGCGGGCTGAACGGGCCATAGCCGACTTCACGACCAGGTCACTGACGATCGGCACAGTCAGGGTGAGCCTGTCCGCGAACGGCTTGGCCTTTTTGCTGCTGAAGAGCCATATCAGGCCAAGAGCGAGGCCGGCGAGGGCGGCAAGGATGTAGGCGGAGTGATTAACGCAGAACTCGCTAGCGCCGAACATCGCAGCCGTGAGCGCAGGCATCTCAACCCGCAGGGCGCTGAAGGCGCTCCGGAAGCGCGGCAGGATCGCGATCGTGAAAAAGACCACCACGCCCAGCGCAAAGGCTATGACGAACGCAGGGTAGAGCGTGGCCGACCTTAGCTTGTTCCTCAGGGCAGCTTGGTTTTCGAGCAGCTTCGCCGCCATGTCGAGGGACTCCTCTATGGCGCCGTTCTCCTCGCCGGCCATCACCAGCGACGTCGTCATGTCGCTGAACACGCGGCTGTGCATCGTCATCGCGCGGCTCATGGGGTGCCCCTGATCCACGAGGCCCCTTACGGACTCCACCGCGTCGCGCAGTATGGGGTTTCTCTCGTGCTGGGCAGCTACGTGCAGCGCGACGCCAAGGTTGAGTCCGGCCTGAACCATCGCGGCCATCTTGCGGAGCAGCATCATTTTGCTCTTGAGCGGCACAGTCCCGATGCGGCGCATCATATCCAGCAGAGACCGCCGGCGCGGCGCCTCCGTCACAGAGATCGGCGTCATGCCGATGCCGCGCAGCTTCTTGGCCACCTCGTCTATATCCGCCGCGTTGAGGGTCCCCTCAACAACGCCGCTCATGCCCCGCGCCCTGTATTTGAAGTTCATGGGCACCCCCTAGGCCAGCAGGCGCTCAAGGTCTTTCTGGTCGTAGGCGAACGCCAATGCCGTCTCTCTCGGCAGCTCCCCGCCCTTCACGCGCTTGGCCAGGCTCTGCTCCATAGTGCACATGCCGGCGCCGGCGCCAGTCTGAATCAGCGACCTTATCTGGTGGGTCTTCCCCTCCCGAACGCAGCCGCTTATTGCCGAGTTCGCCATGAGAACCTCCGTGACGCACACCCGTTCGCCTCCCGTCGGCACGAGCTGCTGCGAGCATATCCCGACGAGGGTCGAGGCCAGCTGGACACGAACCTGCGCCTGCTGGTGCGGAGGAAAGGCGTCGACCACTCGGTCGATTGAGCCCGGGGCGTCGCGGGTGTGGAGGGTGCCGAGCACGAGGTGCCCTGTCTCCGCGGCGGTCACGGCTGCGCCGATCGTCTCGAGGTCGCGCATCTCCCCTATGAAGATCACGTCCGGGTCCTGCCTCAGAGCCCGCCTCAGCCCCTCGGCAAAGCTGGAGGTGTCGGAGTCCACCTCCCTCTGGTGCACGAGGCACTTCTCAGACGTGAAAACGTACTCGATGGGGTCTTCGATGGTGATGATGTGGTCGCGGCGGGTCATGTTGATCTCCTGTATCATGGCGGCGGCGGTCGTGCTCTTGCCGTGTCCGGTTGGCCCTGTCACCAGGAAGAGCCCGCTGCGCTTGGCGCAGACGCCCTTCAGCACCTCCGGCAGGCCGAGCTCTCCTATGGGTTTCACCCTCGCGGGAAGCAGCCGAAAGGCCACGGCCGCACCCCGCGCCTCGCGGAAGGCGTTGCCCCTGAAGCGCGCCTCCCCCTCTGCGCTCTTGTACGAGAAGCTGAAGTCATGCTCGTTCGTCTCTTTGAACTTTCGCATCCGGCTCTCGGCCAGAGTGGACGCGAGCACCCGCTCCACGTCGGCGTCGGTCAGCCGCCCCCACTGGGGCTGAAACTCAAGCACGCCACCGACCCGCATCGCCGGATGGCCTCCGACGCTTATGTGCAGGTCCGTGGCACCCCTTTTGACCGCGGAGCCGAGCAGCGCCATCAAGTCCAGCGCCAACTGGAATCCCCCCTGTTATTTTTTAGTAAAAGTCAGAGCGCGCGAAAAACCTCGTCGACGCTCGTATGTCCGGCGAGAACCGCGTCGGCGCCGCTCGCACGGAGCGTCTTCATCCCCTTTGCGCGGGCAGCCCGCAGCAGGTCAGCGCTGTCCGCTCTCTCCGTGACCATCTTCTTTAGGTCGGAGTCCATCGTCATTATCTCGTATATCCCCATGCGGCCGCTGTAGCCCCCGCGGCACTCGGCGCACCCCGCCGGCCTCCAAGCGCGCGACCCGGACGGCACGCCCATGGCCTCGCAGACCTCGTCGGGGAGCGCGTACTCCTCGCGGCAGCGATGGCAGAGCCTGCGCACGAGCCTCTGAGCGATCACGCCGTTCAGGGTGGCAGCCACGAGGAACGGCTCAACCCCCATGTCCACGATGCGCGTCACAGAGGACGGCGCGTCGTTTGTGTGAAGGGTGGAGAGGACGAGGTGCCCCGTGAGCGCTGCCCTCACGGCGAGCTGAGCCGTCTCGCTGTCCCGCATCTCCCCGATCATTATCTTGTCCGGGTCCTGCCTGAGTATCGACCTCAGGACGGCACCGAACGTCACCCCAGCCCTCTCGTTCACCTGTACCTGATTTATCCCAGGCACCGCGTACTCCACTGGGTCTTCGATCGTTATGATGTTCACGCCTGGTCGGTTCATCTTCTTCAGGATGGCGTAGAGAGTTGTGGACTTGCCGCTGCCGGTCGGGCCTGTTGCGAGCAGCATTCCGGAGGGCATTTGGCTGAAGGCGTCGACCTTTTTCATGTCGTCCGGCTCCATGCCGAGCTTGTCGAGGCCAACCGCGGACATTCCCATCACGCGCAGCGCGATCTTCTCTCCGGCCATGGTGGGAAGAGAGCTAGCCCGCAAGTCCACGCTACGTCCGTCGATCTCGGTCAGGATGCGCCCGTCCTGCGGCTTCCTCTTCTCGGCTATGTCCATGTTGGCCATTATTTTGAGCCGCGCTGTGACCGACGGGTGTATGGACGACGGAAAATCATGCGCCACGCTGAGCACGCCGTCCACCCGGTACCGCACGCGCAAGGACGACTCGCACGGCTCGACGTGAACGTCAGACGCCCCCTCGTCAACGGCCTGCTTGATGATGCCATTAACCAGCCGTATAGTCGGCGCGTCGGAATCTGGCTCCTCGCGTTCCCCAATGTTCATCGCGCTCTTGAGGCTGCTTTGGATGCCGTAGAACTCGCTCTTGTCCGCAGGGGGCAAGGGAGGCGCATGTTCGTTCGCATCGACGCGCCCGGCGATGGCCGCCTCTATGTCGTCCCTGTCCGCGACGGCGAACCTGACGTTGCACGAGAGGCACGCCTCCTTGATCTTGTCCTGTACCTCTACGTCGAGCGGGTCGGCTATGGCCACAAGCAGGTCGCCGTTTTCGAGTGAGAGGGGCCACGCACGAAAACGCTCCCTCACCCGCCGCGGTATGGAATCCACGACCGACGCGTCGGGTGAGTAATCGGCCGTCTTCACCGCGGGCATCCTGAACCGCGCGGCGAGGGCATCTAGGCTGGACTCAGAACTCCTCAAGGCCGGCTATGTTCAGCATCTGCCAGTTGCGGGCGTTGATCTCCTCGATTATCTCCTTCATCACTCTGTCGGCCTCGGTGTAGGGCACCTGGCACGTGCCGACCCTGCGGTGGCCGCCGCCGCCGAACTTCAGCATCAGTTTGCCCACGTCGATCGTCGCGGTGCGGTTCAGTATGCTGTAGCCCACGGCGAACACGCAGAACTGCTTCTCGCGCCCGTCGAACACGCGCACCGACACGTTCTGGTCTGGGAAGGCCGCGTATATGACGTGGCGGTTCCCCACGTAGGTCTCCTGCACGCCGCGCAGGTCTGTGATGACCGCGGCGCCCTCCGTCCATGAGTGGTCCTTCATCATCTTCATGAATGGCTCCCTGTGCTCGTCGTAGAGTCGGGAGCGCTCCTGAAGGTCCTCGAGCTTCATGATGTCGGTGATGGTCATGGTGCGCAGGTAGTCTATCAGGCAGTCCATTAGCTGATAGTTGGAGATGCGGAAGTCCCGGTAGCGTCCGAACCCCGTCCTCGGATCCATTATGAACGATAGGAGAACCATCCCCTCGGGGTGCAGGATCTCCTCGCGGGTGAAGTGCGCGGAGTCGCATTTATCTGCGTCCGTCACCATCTGCTTGAAGCGCGCCAGCCTTCCCTTAGCGCCCCCGTAGTACTCGTATATGACGCGCGCGCAGCTCGGCGCGGGCCATGATGCCCCCACGTACTTATACTGGTACATGAGTCCGCGCGAGTCCTCGCTTGTATGGTGGTCGAACCACATCCCGCATCCGGGAGCATAGGGAATGTTCACCAGAATGTCGTCGACCGCGACAGGGATGATGCCATCCTGAATGTCCTTCGGGTGCACGAATTTCTTGTCGTCGAACAGATCCAGCTCCTTGAGCAGGACAGCACACATCAACCCGTCGAAGTCGGATCGAGTCAGAAGCCGCATCACCTTTCACCTCCGCAAAAATAACCCATCATGAGCCGCCTTCATGCCGCACCTCGTGCACGCCTCCATGCCCTCGTGCCTCACGGCTGAAACTCACACCCGGCATTTTAGCACGAATTTGCGGTTTAACAAACTCCTAAACGCCCGAAAGTAAAGTCAGGCGATTTGTTTCACGACATCCCAAATGTCGCCCATTTCGCCGCTCCATTGCCCCTCCGCCTCCACGGGCAGGATGGCGGCGTCGCGCAGGTTAGCGTACGGCCGGTACGCGCCAGTCGCGTCGAGGAGCACCCGGCCCAAAGCACGCACGTACATGGCCGAGGTCTTCAAGGCCGCGCGGACGGGCGGCAGCCAGCGGGCGAAAACCCTGGCGTTCTCCCTCAGCAGGAGCCCCGACGGACGCCACGAGACCCCGCCGCCCCGGACCGCCGTGAGCACCCTGTCCACGGGCCGAAACACGGCCCCGCCCCGGCTGAACCTCAGCATGAGGTCCCAGTCCCCCGCGATCTTGAAGCCCGCGTCGAACAGCCCGTACCTCTCGTAGGCCGAGCGCCTGACGAACGCCGCGGGGTGGTTCAGCATGTGGCTCTCGAGATGCTCCTCCCCTGAGCCAGTCCGGGAGTAGACCGTCCACCTGCCCCTGCCCTCGTCGATCACGGCCATCTTGCCGCATAGGACGTCCGCCTCCGCCGCGTCGCCCACGGCACGCAATGCCCAGGGCGCGTAGCAGTCCGCGGCGTTCAGCAGCCCGACGATCTCGCCCGACGCGAGCCTGATGCCCTTGTTGAATGCGTCGTATATCCCGCCGTCCGGCTCGGAGACGAAGCGGGCGAGACGCTCCCGGTACCGCCCGACGACCTCGGCCGTCCCGTCGGTGGAGCCCCCGTCGATGACGATGTACTCCAGAGCCGGGTAGTCCTGGCCCAGCACGCTGAGCATGGTACCCTCGATGCTCTCGGCGGCGTTGAGGCAGACTGTGATCACCGTTATGGGCACGGGCATGGCTTCATTCCTCCGCGAACAAAATTCGTTGCATAGTATAGCACAAACATGACTTGTATAGCTTGACTTGCGGACGCTCCTTCGTGTAAAATACCTTCGTCCTGTTCGCGGGACAAGCAGCTTGAAAAGCTAAATGCTCTTATCGAGAGAGGTGGAGGGACTGGCCCTATGAAGCCCGGCAACCCGTGAAAACGGGTGCCAATACCAGCAGCCCATGAGGCTGGATGATGAGAGGGAGAGAGATTTTTTTATTGCGTGTTGAAGAACGGCGCTCTTCCTTTCGGAGGGGCGCCGTTTTTTTGCCCTTTGTTTCTACCATATATATAGGAGGTTCTTTCTTCATGTCCAAAGCAGTTGCTGAGAAGTTCATTTTTTCATCGGAGTCCGTCACTGAGGGACATCCGGACAAGGTTGCCGACCAGATTTCCGACGGCATTCTGGACGCCATTCTCAAGGACGATCCAGAGGGCCGCGTGGCCTGCGAGACGCTCTGCACGACGGGGGTCGTGATCGTGGCAGGGGAGATCACGACCAAGACCTACGTCGACATCCCGCGGCTGACCCGCGAGATCGTGAAGGAGATCGGCTACACCCGCGCGAAGTACGGTTTCGACGGGGACACCTGCGCCGTGCTGACCGCCATTGACGAGCAGTCGAGCGACATCGCCATCGGGGTGGACAACGCCCTGGAGGTCCGCGGCAAGTCCCTCACGGAGCAGGACATCGCCAAGATAGGCGCCGGGGATCAGGGGATGATGTTCGGTTACGCCTGCAACGACACCGAGGAGTACATGCCTGCGCCTATAGCTCTTGCCCACAAGCTGGCCCGCCAGCTGGCCCGCGCCCGCCGCGACGGCCTCATCTCCTACCTCCGTCCCGACGGCAAGACCCAGGTCTCGCTCCAGTACGAGGGGCGGAGGGTCACGCGCGCCGACACGATCGTGGTCGCGGCCCAGCACCACCCTGAGGCGTCGCTTGAGCGGATTCGCGCCGACGTGACCGAGCACGTCATCAAGCCCATCGTCCCGCCGGAGCTCATCGACGCCAAGACCCGCATCCTGGTCAACCCGACCGGCCGCTTCGTGAAGGGCGGCCCCATGGCCGACACAGGCCTGACCGGGCGCAAGATCATAGTCGACACCTACGGCGGCTGGGTGCCGCACGGCGGCGGGGCGTTCTCCGGCAAGGACCCGACCAAGGTGGACCGCAGCGGGGCCTACATGGCGAGGTACGCGGCGAAGAACATAGTCGCGGCAGGTCTGGCCGACGAGTGCCAGATACAGGTGGCCTACGCGATAGGCGTCGCGGAGCCGGTCTCGATCAACGTCGAGACCTTCGGCACGGGCAAGGTCTCCAACGAGAAGATCGGCCACCTCCTGAGGAAGCACTTCGACTTCCGCCCCGCCGCGATAATCCGCGACCTCGACCTCCGCAAGCCCCAGTACCGCGCTCTAGCCGCCTACGGGCAAATCGGGCGCATAGACATCTCCCCCCTGCCAGGCTGGGAGAAGACAGACAGGATCGACGCCCTGAAAAGGGACGTGGCGTGAAAAGGGTCTGGGGTCTGGGGTCTGGGGCCTGGGGCCTGGGGGCCTGGGGGCCTGGGGGCCTGGGGAAAAACCCCAGGCCTTTTTTGCCGCTCAACGGACTATGCTCAGCTTGGCGAGCTCGGCCTCGGTGAAGCCGGTGCTGTTCTTTATGATGTCAAACGAGCTCCACCGTCGCCACGAGCACCGCGATTATCCTCTCATAGTGCTGAATCTCCTCCAGGGACAAGGCACGCCCCTTGCGGTCCTTCAGCCACTTCTGCGCTGGCTGGTATCCCCCGATGCAGAGCTCCCACGCCCCCTGGGGCACGTTCCCGAAGTACTGGGCGCCGTTGATGTAGACGCGCCCGTCAACGTACCGCACGGCGTCCACCAGCCCGCTGCCGTCCACGGGGAAGGTCGTGGCCAGAGGCGGCACCTCCTCCATAAGGTGCAGCCGGCGCAGTTTTCCTCCTCGCGCCGCGAGACGGTCGAACTCCTCGGCGGACGACGGGTACGGGATGCGCGGGAAGTCGATCTTCAGGAACTCGCGGTACCGGGCTCGGTAGGCCGGGTCATAGAGCACCGCGTAGACGTAGTCGAAGAGCGCCACGGGCTCCGGCTCGCGGCCTATGATCGCGGCAACGCGCGCGACGATGGTCTCGTCGAGGTTCGGGCGCTTGCCGTGGATGCCGTAAGTGTACAAAGGGAAAATATAATCCCCGCCCTGCATGCCTGCGCACGACCAACCTCTATAGTCAGCCATAAATTTAGTCACAAAAGCCGGGGCAGTGTCGTTGATGAAGCCTCGTTTAGCGATCATCGCAACGTTCTCCTTGCCGATGAGATGCTGCATAACCTCGTTCCTCGGCCTACAATGAAACCCATTAGGAATACCGGTGTAGAAAGTATAGCGCGTGTCGAACGGGCGGTACGCTATGGGCTGTATCTTAGCGTC
>JAISUL010000049.1 GCA_031272145.1 Synergistaceae bacterium | reverse complement strand
CTCTGCCCTCTCATGACGTATATGCGGTCGGACAGGGCTAGAAGCTCGCGGAGCTCGGAGCTTATGAACCACACCCCCGCGCCACCCTCGGCGAGGTCTCCCATTATCTCGTATATCTCCCGTTTGGCGTCCACGTCCACGCCCTGCGTCGGCTCGTCGAAGATCCACAGCTTGGCCCCGGCGCCGCTCCACTTGCCGATGGAGACCTTCTGCTGGTTGCCGCCGGAGAGCGTCCTGACGGCCTGAGGCAGCCCCCAGCAGCGTATGCCGTAGCGCGAGACGACCTCCCCGGCTGCCCGCGCCGTCCCTGCCCTCGACACGAAGCCCAGCGCAGTCCAATTTTTGAGCAGAGGAAGGGTCAGGTTGTCCAGCACGCTCATGTCGACGACTAGGCCCTCCTCGCGCCGGTTCTCGGAGATCATCACGACGCCCTGGTCGATGGAGTGCCGCGGCCCTCGCGACGAGAACGGAGTAAGGCTCCCTTCATCGCCGAGGAAGAACCGCCACGTCCCGGAGCCAGCTCCCGTGAAGACAGCCGAGCCGAGCTCGGTGCGCCCGGCCCCGACGAGCCCGGCGAACCCCACGATCTCACCCGCGCGGATCGTGACCTCGGCGTCCCCGTCCTCCGCGCGGAACACCACGTCCCCTATAGCCGAGGGGCGCTTGGGGTACTGCTCCGTCATGTCGCGCGACAGCATCAGGCGTATGAGCGCCGCCTCGGTCAGCTCGGACGCGCGCTCGGTCGCGACCTTCCTCCCGTTGCGCATGACCGTGACCCTGTCGGCGATGTTCAGAACCTCGGACAGGTGGTGGGATATGTAGAGCACCGCGACGCCCTTGGCCTTCAGGTCGCCCACGAGCGAGAAGAGCGCGTCGCACTCCCTGACGCTGAGGGGCGCGGTCGGCTCGTCGAGTATGACGACCTTCGGGTCGCGGAACAGGACCTTTAATATGGAAAGCATCTGCTGCCGTCCGCCGGAAAGGGACGCGGCCGGGCTGGCTGGGTCGAAGTCGACCTTGTAGCGCTCCATGAAGGCGCGGGTCTCGGCCATCATCTTCTTTTTGTTGAGGAAGCCGAGGCGCGACTCCTCCATCCCGAGGAAGAGGTTCTCGCAGCCGTTGAAGAAGGGAACCAGCTCCCTGTCCTGATGAACGACGCCGACCAGCCCGGCAGCGTCGCGCGGCGAACGGAAGTCCGCCCTCTCCCCGTTCACGCTGAACGAGCCGGAGGTCGGGCGATAGACGCCGCTCAGTATCTTGACGAGCGTGGACTTGCCCGCGCCGTTCTCGCCGACCAGCCCGTGAACCTCGCCCTGCGAGAGCTGGAAGCTGAAGTCGTCGAGCGCCAGCACGCCTGGGAACCGCTTCGAGAGGCCGAACGTCTCCAGAATCGGCATGGCGCCCTCAGGACAGCGCGGCGCGGATTTCCCTCGCCCTCGCCATGAAGCGCGACGCCTTCCCGGGGTCGACCGGGTTGAATGTGTCGCCTCCGACCTTGATGCTCGTGCCCATGACCACCCCGTCGGCGAGGCGCATCATCTTCTCCGCGTTGTCGATGTTCACGCCGGTTCCCGCTATGACCGGCGCCTCGCCCGCGCCTATGCGCGCCTCGATCAGGTCATCCATCGAGACCGGGACGCCGGCCGTGGTCCCCGCGAGGCACACCGCGTCCGCGAGGCCGAACTTGACCGCGCCGGCCGCTATGTCCCGTATCTTCCGCCCTCCGAGCGGCTCCGTGTGCCCCGAGATGTTGGCGAAGACCCTCATGCCCCCGGCGCCGCTCGACCGCCGCAGCCGCTGCAGCGCCCCGGCGCATGGGTCGACGATCCCCCAGTCCCCGACGAAGACCCACGACAAAAATATGCGGACGTAGGCCGCGCCGGTCGCGAGGCCGACTGCCATCGCCGCCTCCGAGTCGGAGAGCACCGAGAGCCCGAAGGGCTTCTCCGGGAAGCGGGCGGACACGTCCGAGATGACGCTGGCCATCACCGCCACGGTCACCTTGCCGACGTCGGAGAGGTAGGGGCGGTCGCCCTCGTTGCTGAAGGAGAGTCCGTCGAATCCGGCGTTCGCGAGGGCCTCCGCGTCCCTGAGCGCCGCCAAGCGTATCTTCTCGACGCCGCCCGCCTCGTCGTAGAGCGGCGAGCCCGGCAGCGGCGGCAGGTGCACCATGCCCATCACGGGCTTCTTCACGCCGAAGATCTCCTCCATAATCGTTTCGGCCATGAGGCATACCTCCTTTTTAAGATGTATATATAATGGTAGACGATTGGCCGGCCGTTGTAAAGTTTTGGCGGCAGCTGCCCCCCACGAAAGAAAATCGAAATTTTTTCAAAAATACCTCGTCCAGGGTATTGCTTTTTGGATCCACCCGTGCTATATTCATTTTTGCCTGCCGCGGCGGAGTAGGTCATGGCAGGCAGGGGAAACTTGACAGCAGAATACGGTGCATAAGAGACAAGCGAGTTTTTTTGCAGCAGGATTGGATTTGAACTGAGAGTTTGATCCTGGCTCAGGACGAACGCTGGCGGCGTGCTTAACACATGCAAGTTGGACGACGGTCTTATGAAGTGGAGACATGGAATGAGATACGGAGTAGCGGAC
>JAISUL010000046.1 GCA_031272145.1 Synergistaceae bacterium | reverse complement strand
GCCGAGGGCGAGGCCAAGGGTATGCTCGAAGGCATGGCCCAACTCCTTCGCACCATGCTCTCCAGCGGCCATACCCCTGACGCCCTGGCTCGCGACACGGGCATGTCGGTCGACCGGATTATGGAGCTCGTGAAAACGGCCTGACGCACGCAAATAAAGGGAGCGGCCACGCTCCCTTTTGTCTGAATCTACAGCGGCAGGAAGATCGCAGACCGCCGAGGTCGCCATGAAGGACGGCGGCGTGCTTCGTGGAGGGCATCGCCGGGGGATAAGGGCAGGGCCAGTGGCATGCCAGGAGGCCTGCCCCAAGCCCTTCGCACCATGCTCTCCAACGGCCGCTCCCCGCGCGCTCGGGTCAGCTGCCTTTGAGGGAAAGCATTACTATCTCTCTCATGTTATCGAGCAGCCGCAGCGAGGCGTAGCTGAACTTCCCCAGCGCCGTCAGATACGCTATCAGACATGCTATGAATAGCAAAAACGCGGGCTTCTGCACCACCATGTTTGTAACCATGCAGACGACACGTTCAGCGGCGGCGGTTGCGGCGCTGTCCTGCCGGTATATGAACCAATACACCATGCAGAACTGCGAGATCAATATCGCCGCAGTCCACCGGCCCCAGTCGCACAACACGAACGTTGGCAGCGTGCAAATAGGCAAGAGTGCCGACAGAACGAAAATCCACCGTCCGTCGGTGCCGCTTTTCCAGCAGCGGTGCCAAAAGACGGGGAACATCACGAAAAGCGGCGACAACAGGACGAGCATCACCGCGTTTTCGATCAGTAGCGTGTAGTCTATACCTATACCGCCAAGGACGAGCTCACGGAAGCTCGAGAAGTACTCCCACTGGATCATGCCGACGCTGATTTCGGCGTTGGTGCGGAGCGCGAGCGCGTCCGCCATTGCCTGCGCTGAGGCGAAAGCTGTGCCGCCCTTGATGAACTGGAAGCACAGGAACGCCGCCAACGTCACGGCGCCGGAGACCAGCAGCAGTGCGACCGACGACCGGGTCTTCGAGCGCACGGCCTCGTAGAGCAGAACAAGCATGACGAGCGGCGCGTAGGTGCATAGGAAGACCTGATGCGTGGCCGTGGCGCACAGGCACAGGACGGGGATCGTCCAGCGCAGCACGGGCTTGCTCGCCACGGCTAGCATAATCAGCGTGAACAGGATCAAAAACGTATCCAGCCTGCCGAAGTTATAATTGGGAAACAAATAGCCGTATGCCGGCGACACAAAGAAGATGATGCTGACGCCTATGACGAACGCCCTGGTCTTCTCCGAGGCCGCCCTGATGACCCTGCCTGCCATCACGGCCATCATCACGCACGTCAACAGCAGGGCCGCGGTGATGAATATCCGCAGGAACTTTCTGGAGGCGTAGTCGGTGAACAAGGACACGACGCTCCCGATGAAGAAGCGCGACCCGAAGCCGTCTCGGTACGACAGCAGGTAGGGCGGCGTGAAGAAGGCATCTATTTGTTCGTTCGGCATAGCAACCTTGCTCATTAGATCCATAAACAGCACTATGAATATGAAAAGCTCATATCCAACCTTGTGGAACACGGACTTTAGAATCGCCATTACTTATTCCTCCTTAAGGAATCATCCACTGCATTTCTCCGCCACGATCAAAAACTGCTTCCCCAAGAACCTCCAAAACAGCGGCACCTTCAAGTACACCCTGGCGAGGAGTGATATAATGGAAGGAGAGAGGAGAGGAGAGGAGAGGAGAGGAGAGGAGAGGAGAGGAGAGGGCGCTGCTTGTCATGAAGCCCTTGAACGAATAGGGGATAAACCTCTCGGTCGTGTGGACGATCGCGAAGCCGCAAATCTGCAGCGCCTCCGTGACTGAGGCGGAGCTGAGCGGCACGTTGTGGTCGAGGTAGTCCCAGTACTCGCCGGCGCAATAGCGGATGTTCGGCCCCATCGTGATGTACCTGCCGCCCGGCTTCAGCACCGCCGAAACCTCGTTCAAGAACGGCAGCACCGCGGACTTGTCCGGCAGGTGTTCGAGGAAGTTCGAGGTGAAGACTACGTCGGCCACGCCCAGCAGGCTTTGCGACTGCGACATAGAGAGGGCGTCGAGGCAGTAGAACTCTATGCCGCCGTCCAGGTACTCGGCGGAGTCGGCGTTCAGGTCGACGGCGATCTTCCGCCCTGCCCTGACGTTGTTGATGAACTCGCCGTAGCCGCAGGCCACGTCGACCACTGTGTCGTTTTCCTTGATGAACCTCTGCAGGCCGCAGGCTACTATCTCCTTCCAAACCGCGTTGCGGCGCGATGTGGCGTCGGGGTAGGAAAACCTGTTCTTGTAAAGACTTGAAAGCTCGTTGCCGTGCATCAGCGGCTCCTCCTTATGTAATCAAAAGAAGCGCTTGGCCAAGGCCAAAACGCCCTGTTTCCACGGGACGCGGTGAGAGACGCCGGAGGCGTTCTTGAAGCTCTCGCGGTTCGCCAGATACCAGCGGTAGTTGCGGATCAGCGCGTCCTTGTTGGAGTGCTTGGGCCTGAAGCCCAGGACGCGCTCCGCCTTCTCTATCGACACGAACGAGTCCTGAGACGCGGTCTCGTAGACCCACTTGTAGAGCGGCGAGAGGCGCAGCGCCTCCAGAAGGCGCAGAGTCCATATCATCGGCGCGGCGGGGAAGCCGCGTATCTTCTTGCCGAAGCCGGCCTCGTCGAGAACGGCCTGCCAGTCCTCGCGCATCGTCGTGAACTCCTTGGCGCCGATGTTGAACGTGTCGTTCGCCTTCTCCTCGGGGAGCGTGGCGCAGAGGTATATGGCCTCGCAGAGGTCTTCGACGTCCAGGAGCTGATAGCGGTTGCGTCCGCTGCCGATCATCGGGAATCCGTGTCCGTCGGCAGCCCAGTCGTAGAGGAGGGCGAACACTCCGAGCCGCTCCGGCCCGACGAAGGACTTTGGCCTTATGACCGGCACGCAAAGCCCGCGCCGGCGAAAGTCGAAGCAGAGCGCCTCGGCTGCTATCTTCGCCTCGCCGTAGGCGCCCACGCCGTCGAGCTTGTCGGTCTCTAGCAGCGGGTGGTGGTCGGGAATTCCGTAGACCGCCGTGGAGGATATTTGTATGAAGCGCTGCACGCCGTGCCGCGCCGCGCTTTCGAGGAGGGTGCGCGTTCCGTCCACGTCGGTGGAGATTATGTCCTCGCGGCTGTAGAGCGGGAGCGCCGCCGCGCAGTGCACGACGACCTCCGCGCTGTCCATGCACTGTTCGACGGCCTCCGCGTCGCGTATGTCGCCCTTGGCCGAGCGTATCGCGCTGCGCTCGGGATAGTCGAAGTCCGCGATGTCGAGCGACGTTATCTCGTGTCCCTTGCTCAGGAGAAAGCGTATGAGGTTTATGCCGAGGAAACCAGCTCCGCCTGTGATGAGATACTTCAATCGAAAAGCCCCTTTCAGAGTGTGAAAAGTCCGCCGCGAAGCACGATGGCGAACGTCATAAGCAGCCATAATCCGACGGCCAGCAGGAGCGCACCGTCGGAGAGGACGGCTTCGGCTATGTCGGCGTCTTCGCGCTCCCCCTGCCGGAACAGCGTGAAGGTGTAGCGAAAAACCCCGTACGCGGCTACCGGCACGGTGTACACGAGGTCTGACGAGCCTATGGAGCTGACCGTCGGCGCGTCGATCGTGTACACGGCGTAGCATACGAGGGTCATTGAGCAGGATGTGAGCAGGAAGAAGTTCAGCATCTCCGGCCTGTACTCGCCCAGCACGGGGCGGACGCTCTCGGCTGGCGAAGCCGCGGCCAGGAGCTCCCCGCGCCGTTTCCCGAACCCCAGGAAAAGCGAGAGGAAGAACGTGTTGAGCATCAGCCAAGGGGAGGGGAGGAAGCCGATCGCCGCGCCTCCGGCGTAGACGCGCAGGACGAAGCCCAGCGCTATGCAGAACACGTCGATGATTGGGATGGACTTGAGCCGGAAGGAGTAGGCGACGTTGAGCAGGACATAGGCGGCGCCTATGGAGGCAGGCGCTAGGCCGGCGGCTGCCGACAGCGAAAGCGCGGCGAGCAGGAGGGACGCGCAAAGGGCGCGGGCGCGTTTGGGCGTGACCTCGCCGCTCGCTATCGGGCGCCGACGTTTGCGCATATGGAGGCGGTCGCTCTCGGCGTCGCGGAGGTCGTTCATAATGTAGACGGCGGATGAGAAGAGGCAAAAGGCCGCGAGCGTCAGGGATAGAGCTAACGCGCCGCCCGCTTCCATTTTTTTGAAGACGAACATGGCGGGGATCAGGACGAACAGGTTTTTGATCCACTGCTTCGGGCGAAGCAGAGAGAGATAGGGTGAGGCGGCGATAAACAAGCTAAGCGCCACCTGCCCGGCTAGGGTGGTTATATGGAAAGGTTAATTGGAGACAGCTATCGCCCCGCTTGCCCGCTTGCCCGCTTGCCCGCTTGCCCATTGTACAGGGGCATTTTAGAAATTGCAAGAGCAAACAACGCTGATCACGTCCTCGTATTTATGTTCTGGGTGTTCAGGAAGCCCGGCAAGACGTTTGGCAGGGCGTCGTAGTCGTACTCGCCCTCGACCTGGCCGTTCTTGAAGAGCACCGCGCCCACGGGCGAGCCGGCTATGCCGAAGTCGGCGTTCTTGGCCTCCCTCGGGCCGTTCACCTCGCAGCCCATCACGGCCACGGTCGTGCCGTCGGGCAGGCCGGCCAGCAGGGGCTCGATCATGGCCACCAGCGACCTCACGTCGGCGCGCCGCCGACCGCAGGTCGGGCAGGATATGAGGTTGACGCCGCGAGCCCTCAGGCCGAGCGACTTCAGTATCTCGTAGCCGACCCTCACCTCGCGCTCTGGCTCGTCCGTCAGGGACACGCGGATGGTGTCCCCTATGCCTTGGCTCAGCATGGCCGAGATGCCGACGGCGCTCTTGACCAGGCCGGCGTCGCCTGGGCCTGCCTCGGTTATGCCGATGTGGAACGGCAGGCTCGGATAGGCCTGAGACAGAAACGCGTTTGCCCTCACCGTGTCGGCGACGGAGGAGCTCTTTGCCGAGAGGATGACGTCCTCGAAGCCGCGATCCAAAAGCAGGTCGGCCTGCTCCTTCACGGCCTCGAACAGGGCGGCGCCTACGCCTCCGTCCCCTCCGGCGCTCCTGTGGCGCGGCGACAGCGAGCCTCCGTTTGCCCCGACCCTGATGACCACGCCGCTGTCCTTCGCTGCCCGGATCATCTCGTCCAGTCTGCCGGGCGGCATGTTGCCGGGGTTTATCCTCACGGCGCGGCAGCCGGCCATCATCGCGGCCGTGGCTATGGCCGGGTCGAAGTGGACGTCGGCCATGAGCGGCAGGGCGGAGCGCTTGACCAGCCGAGCCAGAGCGTCGGCCAAGGCTACGTCGGGCAGAGCGACCCGCGCCATCTCGCAGCCCTCGGCCAGAAGCCGCTCGCACTGCGCCGCGCAGCCGGCCTCGTCCGACAAAGGAACCTTCAGCATGCTCTCGACGCGAACCGGCGCCCCGCCTCCGATCTTGAGGCCGCCTACCGCCACAGTCCGTTTCATAGTTGCATCAGTCGGAGAAGAACATGCGCGATATGTCCTGCCAGGTCACGATGAGCATAATGAGGATCAGCAGGACGAAGCCCGTGGTGTGGATCCAGTTCTCGACCTTTTCGGGCAGCCGGCGGCGGAAGACCATCTCGAGCAGGACGAAGAATATCCGGCCCCCGTCCAGCGCTGGGAAGGGGATGAGGTTCAGGATTCCGAGGCTCAGGTTGATCACGGCGAGGAACAGCACGAAGCTCCAGAAGCCGCCGCTCATCGCCCGCCCCGACATCGCGGCTATGCCGACAGGGCCGGTCACCTCGACCTCCTGCTGCCTGAACACGAAGTTCACCAGGGCGCGCACGGTCAGCGCCGTCGCGTGCCACACGTAGCGGAGCGCTCCGCCGAGGGCGTCGGCTGGTGCCAGCCGCTTGATCGCCGGGGTTATGCCGAGCATCTGGCTGCCGGACTCCTTGTCGAAGCGGAGCGCCACGGTCAGGTCGAACTCGCGCCCGTCCCTGTCGACCGTCAGGACGACGCTGTCGGCGGCCTCACGCATGCGTGCCGTCATACCGCGCCAGTCGGAGACGGCGGCGCCGTTCACCTTGACTATGCGGTCGCCCTCCATGAGTCCGGCCTCTTTTGCGGGGAAGCCGTCTATGAGGGTTCCTATGCGGGTGTCGCTCATGTCCTGCGCTCCGTGCCCGGCCAAGAGGAAGGCCGTCAGCAGGAAGGCGAGGATGATGTTGAACAAAGACCCGTCCAGCAGGATGAGGAAGCGCTTCCACCCCGGCTGTTCGTTGAATCCCCTTCCGGCCGCGACGGTCTCGCCCTCCTCGTCCTCGCCCATCCCCGCCACGCGGCACGAGCCCCCGATCGGCAGCGCGCGCAGCGACCAAAGCATGCGGTTCTCCCCGTTGTGCCCAACCTTCTGCTTGAGCAGCGGCCCCATGCCGAGCGAGAACTCATGCACCTGAACGCCCACGAGCCGCGCCGTTATGTAGTGTCCGTACTCGTGAACCAGAACGCATATCGCGATGACCACGACGAACGAAACGAAGCTCCACAGAAAAGCAATCATTTACGAAATTATCTCCCTTGTTTCAAAGATTTCTAAAAATAGATTAGGAGTAAGTATACGCGGTTTTTCGACCGCGACGTCAAAAAAATCCCCATCGCCACGTCAACGTCGTCTTGCCCTGCGAACCTCGCCGATCATGTCCACCACGTCCTGCTCGTCTCGCAGGCCGAGGCGCTCTGCCTCGCCGCGCATGGTCTCTTGCGCCTCGCGCAGTGCCGCCATGCCGACGCTTTCGACCGCAGCGTCCACTGTTATCATGAAAAACTCCTCCTATGGCCATCGGCCCGAGCCCTTGCCCAGGCCATTATATCAAGGGCGTCGCCTAGCGAGCTTGGGGCTGGGCCGGAGTAGGACGCCAATGTCTCCTCCACCGTCTCGGCTATCTCCGTGAAGGCTATCTCGCCGCGCAGGAACCGCGCCACCGCCGCCTCGTCGGCTCCTACCAGCAGGGGCGGGTACGCGCCGCCGCGCCTCATGGCCTCTTTCGCTATGCGCAGGGCGGGGAAGCGCTCCTCGTCGGCTGGCTCCAGGGGGACGCTCATTAGGGTTGGAGTCAGGTTCCACTCGGCGGGGAGGGGCGGGCGGGTTGGCCAGAACAGGCATGACACTGCTGGGAGCCTCATGTCGGGGGAGCCGGCGAGCATCTTTACAAACCCGTCCTCGAACTCGACCATGCCGTGGACGAACGAGCCGGGCGACACCAGCGCATCAAGCTGATCCGGCGCCAGATCGAACAGGAACGACGCCTCTATCAGCTCTATGCCCTTGTTCATCAGAGTGGCGCTGTCCACCGTGATCTTCGCCCCCATGCTCCAGACCGGGTGCTTCAGCGCCATTTCGGGCGTCACGCGGCGCATCTCGTCCGCGCTCATCCTGCGGAACGGGCCGCCCGACGCGGTTAAGTACACCTTCTTGGGAGGTGCCGACTCTCCGCGGAGGCACTGCCACACGGCGTTGTGCTCGCTGTCGAGCGGGCGCAGGCTCGCGTTATGCGCAAGGGGCATCACCCAGGGACCTCCGACCACCACGCTCTCCTTGTTCGCCAGGGACACCTCGATGCCGGAGGAAAGCGCGTCCATCAGGGCGCCTATCGCGGCTGTGCCGGAGGAGGCGAACACGACGTGTTCTGCCCCTCCTGCTTCACCTATCGCTATTGCGCGGAGGCCGGAGCCGCCCGACAGAATTTTCACGTCCGGAGCAACAAGCCGCTTTAACGCTGCGGTGTTTTCGGCGATGCAAAGTACTCGTGTTCCGAACTCGCGCGCTAGGGACGCAAGCTTCTCGGCGTTGCCCGCGGCGGCCATGGCCACGACCTCGACCTCGCCGCGGAACGAGCGGCATACGTCCATGACCGCGCTGCCGACGCTGCCCGTTGCGCCTATGACGGCGACGCGCTTCATACGCTGCCCACCGCCCCGAAGACCATGTATGTCAGCAGGCCGTTGACCAGGACGCTGTCGAAGCGGTCGAGCATGCCGCCGTGGCCTGGGATGAGCCTGCCGGAGTCCTTGGCGCCGCACTCGCGCTTGAGCAGCGACTCGGCCAGGTCGCCGAACTGCCCTGCTAGCGCGCATATCACGCCGACCGTCAGCAGGGGGAACGGAGGCTGGTCGCGGTAGAATATGATAAGCGCGATCATCAGGATGCTGCCGAGCGCGCCGCCTATGAAGCCCTCCCACGTCTTTTTCGGGCTGACCTTGTCGCAGAGGAGGTACCGCCCCCAAGCGGCGCCGATCAGGTACGCGGCGACGTCGCAGCTCCACGTGCAGGCGAACAGGGAGAACAGCACGAGCCGTCCGGTCGGCAGGGAGCCCAGCATCACAAGGCAGGCCCAGGGCACCACGACGAACAGGATTCCCGAGACGGTTCCTCCGGCGTTGCTCACGGCGCGGCTCACGCCGGAGGTCTGGCGCCTGACGATCTCGACCATGAAGACGGCGAACACGGCCAGGGACAGGATCATCGCTATGGAGATCGGCCTAGGCCTGCCCGACGCGGCAAGCATGACCGCTATGGCCGAGACGTAGCCTATGCCGCGCGAGACCCGTACCTGCGACGCCTGAGACGCGAGCAGCTTGTAGTACTCCGAGAGGGAGAGCAGGGCCGCCACGCATGCGATGGCAAACCACACCCGCCCGCCCCATATCACGCCGCCGAGCACGCACAGCACCACGCCCCCGCCGCTGAGCGCCCGCATGAACAGGTTGCTCAATTCGCCGCCCCCGCAGTGCCAGCTGGCCCTGTGAAACGCACTTGGTATTTTTTAAGAAATCCGGTCGGGTGGTAGGACTCCTTGGCACGCCGTATGCCCTCCGAGCCCATGTCCTGCTCGCGGTTGACCGTCGTGAACTGCGGCGCGTTGGCCAGGAACATCTGGTTTATCGCCTGGTACACGCCCTTGTAGCTGTCGATGCCCTTCTCGAAGTGAATGACGACCGAGCCGTCGCCGAGGTCCTCGGCTATGGTGTAGGCGATTATTTTTCTCTCGCCTGACGCCTCGTCTTTGACTGAGATGCAGCCGCCGAGCAGGCCGTCGAGCTCCTCCCACTTGTCCAGGACGCGGGCCACGGCTGTGTTCTCGGCGGCCAGACCCGGTGACTCATCGCCGCCGCGCCAGGCCAGCCACTCGGCCTGAAGCGCCCTTATGTCGCCGAGCCGGGCCGGGCAGATCGGATCGTACCTGTAGTCGTAGAGCTTCTGAAACTGGGCCAGGAGGTTCTTTTTCTTATGCATTAGGTTGCCGGAGAGGCTCACGAGCCTGTCGCGGTCGTAGAGGTACTCCCACTGGGAGCGCTGCTCCTCGAGCTCCACGCTCTGTATGCCGCGCCACATGTCGGCCAGAACCTCCGGCACCCGGCTGAACGCGGCGCCGTTCGGGAAGAGTCCCTCAAGCGCGCTGCTCCAGTCCCTATCCCAGTTTCCGACCGGCGCCCAGTACTCCGGCGGGCTGACGTTGGTCAGGCGCAGCCAGCACAGACCGTCGCGGAACGCCCACTCGTACCGGCGCTCCTCCGACCAGCCCCATATGTTCACGAAGGAGTAGTCCGAGGCCTTTTGGGCGGAGGCGGCGAACAAAGCGGAGTACTCGTCGCGGCGGTCCATCGACAGGGGGACGAAGTCCGCGTCGGTCAGAGGCCCGTACATCCTATACCCTCCCCTCCTCGCGCCGTGCACTCGTAGACGAACGCCGGCGGCACGTTGCGCAGCACGAAGGAGATGCGGACGTCCGCGAACCTCTTCTCGAAGTGCGGCCTCATCTGCCTTGAGTACTGGTAGGCTATGAACTTCCCGCCAGGCCTGAGGCACCTGTCCACCGCCTCCAGCACTCCGGCGGTCACGCGCGGCGGCAGCACCGCGAACGGCAGGCTGGACACCACGCAGTCGAGCTTGTCCACGCCCATGCCGGCCATGATCGCCGGGAGCTCCCGCGCGTCGCCGTAGACCTTCAGGCCTGGGTGTTCATGCTCGATCATCGCGGCGAGCGTCGGGTCTATCTCGAACACCAGCAGCTGCCCGCCCTTCAGCTTGCGGAGCATGGTTCTGGTGAAGACGCCGGTTCCAGCGCCGAGCTCCGCGGCGTTGTGGACGCAGCTCCAGTCTATTTTGCTCATCATTGCCCCTGCGAGGTACGACGAACTTGGGGTTATGCTCCCCACGCGGCTTGGCTTGTCGACGAAGCGGTTCAGAAACATGACCCCCTCGGTTATGCGCGACAGCAGCCGCTTGCTTTTTCGCCGCAGGTTCATGTAGTAGTTTCCCATCGGAGGCCTCCGTTTAATCCTCTCCTCTTGCGAGTACCCGCTCGAACGTGCGGCGGACGGTGCTGTTCAGCACCTTGTACCCGCTCTCTTCCTTTGCGATCCAGTTGAAGTAGTCGCGGCGGAACGAGGCTGCGATCACCTCTTCCGACTTTCCCCTGTTCTCCTTCAGGAGCTCGTAGGGGCCTCGCACTACTCTGTCGTCGTCGCCGAACCAGCGGAACGACGCCATTCCGTACAGCACTGCCTTCTCGATGGACGTCACGGGGAAGACCGGTATCATCACCGCGTGCTCGGCCGGGTCGTAGCTCCCAAGGCCCTGCCCAGGCACGAACACCACGCGGGGCACGCCGTACATGCGCACCTTCGCAACGGCGAACATCTCCATGTCCGGCTCGCACAGCCTGTTGACGGCCTGGGACATCTCGGCGTAGGTGGCAGGCGCGCTGTCCCTAGGCGTCAGGAGCGAGCGCTCGTAGCTCGCCAGCTTCGTCGGCGCGTAGATGCTGTCCCTCTTGGACAGAACGTAGAGCTCGAACTCCTTGCGCATCATATCCTGGGACAGCTGGACGGATGTGTTGGTCGTCCGCTTCACCCTTCTCTCGGTCTTCTCCTCCTCTTGCCGGAGGTATATCAGCTTTATGGCGGCTATCTTGCCGCTCTCGTGCAGGGCGTAGAACTCGTCGAACGCGTAGCGCGGCAGGCTCGCGGAGACCAGTATGTCGCGCATCTTGCGCTCCGCCTCGACGTAGCGCGTCCTCTCGCGCAGCAGGTAGCGCCTCAGGGAGTCGTCGGCCTCGCGGAACTCCCTCATTCTATGCTCCACCTTCATGGCGGACGACAGGCACTCGTTAAGCACCTCCAGCACCGGGACAATGTCCTTTTCGTGCACCGTCTCGGCCAGCTTCATAAGGGTCTCGTCGCGGTCGTCCAGCAGGGTGCGGAGGCGCCTTTCCATAGCCCGCATCCGCATGTCCGTCGAGGCGCCGCACACCGGCACGGGCGGCTCCTGCCCCGTTATCACAGCCCACCCCTCCGCTATGAAGTCCGAGAAGGTCATGAACGGAAAGACCCCCAGCTCCGTCTTGGAGTGAAGAACCTGCGCCATGTCGAAATTTGGATTAAGCGGTGTTATGCGGTCCCCCATATATCCGAAGTCTATGAACATGCGCTCTTGCTCGTCGAAGCTCAGAGCCTTGGGGAACGGCTCGGTCTGGGCGCGCAGGAGCTCTATGAGCAAATCCCAGTACGTGTCGGCCATGCTCAGCCGGATTGACTCTATATGACCGGCTAGGCCACTGACGTACGCAACGAACTTGTCTTCGACTTCCGCGGCGGCGGCGGCAACCTCTGGCACGTTCTTCCACCGCGCGAACTCGATCGTTTCGGCCAAGCGAAACACCTCCACAGCGTATAAAACAACACGTGGCAAACTATAGCATAGGATGGCGCTCATGGTGAAGAGGCTGCGATGCTATCCTCGGCAGGGCGGCCAGCAGCGCCCTCGTGTACTCGTGCTTCGGGCGCTCGAACACTTCCTCCGACTCGCCGGACTCGACCACCGAGCCGTTTTTCATGACCATCGTGCGGGCGGCGGCGCGGCGTGCCAGAAGAAGGTCGTGGGTGACGATTATCATGGCAGCCCCGGCCGCGACCCTCCGCTTGAGCACGTCCAGCACCTCGCCGCGCGTGGACGCGTCCTGCATGGCGGTGGGCTCGTCGCACAGAAGCAGCTCGGGCTCCAGCACAAGGGCGCGGGCAAGCGCGACCCTCTGCCTCTGGCCTCCCGACAGGGCGTAGCGCACCCTTGCGCCCCACAGCGCCTCAGGCAGCTTCATCTCGGCCAGAAGCGCCCTGGCCCTATCCGCTCCGTCCCCTTCCTTGCTCCCCTTGCTCCCCTTGCTTCCCTTGCCCTTTACTATGTTCCAAGGCTCGACCACAGCGCCGAACACGGTCAGAGTCGGGGGCAGCGAGGCGTAAGGGTCCTGGGGGGCGTAGCCGCACCTTCGCCGCGCCGCCAGCTTCTCGGCGTCGGTCATCGAGGAGTAGGAGACCCCGTCGAACGACGCGCTCCCCTCCGACGTGGAGACCAGCCCAAGCAGGGCGCGCAAAAGGGTGGTCTTGCCGCTGCCGGACTCCCCGACGACGGCTAGGGTCTCGCCTGGGGCAAGCGAGAAGGACACGCCTCGCACAGCCCAGACCGGGCTGCGGCCCCAAAATCCGCCGTATTGCACGCCGAGCGACTCGGCTGCCACAACTACTCTCATAGCTTGGAGTTGACGTACTCCAGCCTTTGGTCGGCCATGTCCCTTATGGCCGCGGCGCCGTCGCGTATCTTCTTCGTCTCGAAGAGGAACCTCCGCGCCTTGTCGTACTCCCCCAGGCGCGCAGCCATGTCGCCTATCGCGTAGGCCGTCCTCTGGAGCTGCGCGGAGCTCAGCTCGGAGACGGAGAAGCCGGTCTGATACGCCTTGTACGCCTTCCGAAGCGCGAAGAGGGACATGTTCAAGTCGCCGCAGTCATCGTAGACGCGGCTCAGCCTCTGCCACAGCCAGCCGTCCAGCATCTCCCGGTCGGGGTAGAACGCCGAGCACTTCAGAGCTAAGTAGTAGCTCGTGAACACGTCGTCCGCGTCACGGTCGGCCTTCACGGAGACGAGCGGACGGTAGTGCGCCAAGGTGCCCGCCAGCTCGTCCCGGTGCTTGAGCGGCTTTTGGTGGTACGCGAGCGGGGCGGCGAAGAGGCAGTCGGGACACACCGGCACGGCGTGGTAGATGGGCTCGACGCCCTTGTAGCGCTGGCGCAGGTCGGAGTCCTCGCCCGTCTTCACGAGCTTGCTCTCGCGCGGCATGGTGCACCTGTACGCCGAACCGCAGGCCGGACACGTCAACTCGCGCGAGTACAGCATCGACGGATCTTCCGCCGGCAGAACATGGCCGCGCTTGTGCCACGGCGGGAAAACGCCCAGCGCCTTGTCCCTGACCGGCGCGGTGTCGACAAGGGACTCGATGGCCGCGGCGTCAAGCAAGGCGCGCCTGCTCGGCTCGTTTGCGTTGTTCATAGCACCTCCATAGTTGGGCGGGCTTCGTTAAGCACCCACCTTGAAACACGCCGCGAGGTGGTTAGGCCCCACTTCCCGCAGCTCCGGCGTTCCCCTCAGGCACTCGTCGTCCCTGAAGCGGCAGCGCCCTGCGAAGCGGCAGCAGTCCGGGGGCTCTATCGGGGACGGCACGTCTCCCTCCAAAAGTATCCTTTCCTTTTTGACGTCGAGCCTCGCCACGGGAATAGCGGACAGAAGCGCCTGAGTGTAGGGGTGGGCAGGATGGGCAAACAGCGCGTCGTAGTCGGCGGTCTCAACGATCTTTCCGAGGTACATCACCGAGATGCGGTCGGACACGTGGCGCACAACGCTCAGGTTGTGCGAGATGAAAACGTACGTGTAGTGAAACTCCCTCTGCAGCGAGTTCAGCAGGTTCAGTATCTGGGCCTGTATGCACACGTCGAGCGCCGACACGGGCTCGTCGAGGACTATGAACTCCGGCGACAGGGCAAGCGACCTCGCTATGCCTATCCTCTGCCTGCGCCCTCCGTCGAGCTCGTGGGGGTAGCTGTTCTCCAGGCGCTCGGCCAAGCCCACGGTGCTCATCAGCTCGCGCACCCTCTTCCTCATGGCGGCGCCGGAGGGGAAAACGCGGTTCACGATGAGGGGCTCGGCTATGAGCTCCCAGACTGAGAGGCGCGGGTTCAGGCACGAGTACGGGTCTTGGAACACTATCTGCACCTTCTTGCGCAGCTCCTTCATGGCGGACTCGGAGGCCTTGGTGACGTCGACGTCGGTCTCGCCGTGGAGCACCACGCTGCCGGAGGTCGCGTCGAGCAGGCGTATGAGGCACCGCCCGAGGGTGGACTTGCCGCAGCCGGACTCGCCAACCAGGCCCAGGGTCTCGCCGCGGCGTATGGAGAAGCTGACTCCGTCGACGGCGTGCAGGAGGCCCCGCTTCGTGGCGAAGTACTTCTTCAGGTCTTTCACGCTCATGTAGGCGTCGCTCACGGCTTCACACCCCGCTTCCACGTTTGCTGCCCGCGTGCGGGCAGGCCACAAAATGCCCCGGCTCGACCTCGATCATGCCGGGCTTGGACACGGAGCACTCCGGCACAGCCCTCAGGCATCGGGGGTGGAACGTGCAGCCGGTCGGGAGCTCCATCGGGTCTGGCATCAGGCCAGGTATGGTGTTCAGCTCCTCCACGTCCGAGTCCAGGTCCGGCACGGAGTTGAACAAACCCACGGTGTAGGGATGCGCCGGGTTCGAGTAGAGGGAGCGCTTGTCCGCGTACTCCACGACTCGCCCCGCGTACATTATGGCCACCGTGTCGCATATGTCGGCCACTATGCCGAGGTCGTGGGTTATCAGTATCATAGACGCGGCGAAGCGGCGCTTCAAGTCCTTCATGAGCTCCAGCACCTGGGCCTGGATCGTGACGTCGAGGGCGGTGGTCGGCTCGTCGGCTATCAGCAGGCCTGGGTCGCAGGCAAGGGCGATGGCTATCACGACCCGCTGCTTCATGCCGCCGGAGAACTGGTGGGGGTAGTCCTTCATCCTCTCGCGGCGTATCCCGACCAGCTCCAGCATGTCGCCGGCGAGTTTAAGCGACTCGGCCTCGCCGACGTTCCGGTGGAGCTTGATCATCTCGGCTATCTGCTTGTCCACGGTCATGACGGGGTTGAGGCTCGTCATTGGGTCCTGAAATATCATGGCGATCCTGCCGCCGCGGACGCCGCGCATGTCCGCCTCGCTCATCGAGAGCAGGTCCTCGCCCTCGAAGATTATCTTCCCGGACTTGATCACCCCAGGCGGCGACGGGATGAGCCTCATTATGCCGAGGGCGGTGGTGGTCTTCCCAGCGCCGGTCTCGCCGACGAAGCCCAGAGTCTCGCCGTGCCCAAGCTGGAGGTTCAGGTTCTCCACGGCGTGAACCGTCCCGTTGTCCGTGACGTAGTGTATCGTCAAGTCCTGCACGTCAAGCAGAAGGTCTCTTTTATTATCAGTAGTCATAGTACTCCCCTTTAGCGCTTCAGCTTGGGGTCGAGGGCGTCGCGAAGGCCGTCGCCAAGGAAGTTCAGCGCCAGGATGGTCAGCATTATCGCCAGGCCAGGGTAGAGCGTGAGGTGCGGGTAGTCCCTGATGTACTGCCGGCCTCCGGAGAGCATGGCGCCCCACTCAGGGTAGGGGGGCTGGATGCCGAGCCCTATGAAGGACAGCCCGGCGGCGTTCAGTATGGCCGACGCCACGCCGAGGGTGGACTGCACTATTATCGGGGCCATGCTGTTGGGGATGATGTGGCGCAGGATGATGCGGGTGTCGCTCGACCCAACGGCCTTCGCCGCCTCGATGAACTCCATGCCGCGTATCGAGAGCACGGAGCCCCGGACTATGCGGGCGTAGGTGGGCACGGCGGATATCCCGACCGCTATCATAAGGTTGAAGAGCCCAGGCCCCAGGGCAGCAGCTATCGCTATCGCCAGCAGGGTCTGAGGGATGGACAGGAGCACGTCCATGACGCGCATTATCGCGTTGTCGATCCACCCGCCGTAGTACCCTGAGAGGGCGCCGAGCATCCCCCCGACGACCAGCGCGATGCCGACCGCGATGAAGCCGACCTGAAGCGACACCCGCGCGCCGTATATCAGGCGGCTGAGTATGTCGCGCCCGAACTCGTCCGTGCCCAGAAGGAAGCTGGCCGACGGAGTCTCGAACGAGTGCATCAGGTTCTGCTTCTGAAACGGGTACGGCGCCAGCACGTCGGCGAAGATTGCCACGAACACGAGCAGGAGTATGAACGCGAGCCCGAACATGGCCAGAGGGCTTTTGGCCAGGCGGAAGAAAACCTCGGCCATAGGCCCCCGCCTGATGCGCCCGCGCGGCTCATTATTGACGGTTTCGCTCATTTTGCTTTTCTTTTGCCTCCTATCTGTACTGCGCCTTGATGCGCGGGTCGATGTAGGCGTAGAGGAGGTCGACGAGCAGGTTGACCACGCTGAAGGCCGCCGCGACGAAGAGCACTCCGCCCTGCACGACGGGGTAGTCCCGCGCCTTTATGGACTCGACCATCAGCCGCCCGACGCCAGGCACGGCGAAGATGGACTCGGTGAGTATCGCGCCGGCCAGAAGCGACCCGAACTGAAGCCCGCAGAGAGTAACAACCGGAATAAGCGCGTTGTGCAGGGCGTGAACCCATATGACGACGGACTCCTTCTGTCCCTTGGAGCGGGCTGTGCGGATGTAGTCGGCCCTTATGACCTCAAGCATAGACGAGCGCGTCATGCGGGTGATCATCGAGACCGACTGGGCCGACAGGGCCAGAGAGGGGAGTATCATCGCCTTGAACGTGTCGAAACCGGAGGAGGGCAGCCAGCGCAGATAAACGGAGAAAAGCAGAATAAGCAGAAGCCCAAGCCAAAAGACCGGCATGGACAAGCCTATCATCGCGAGGATCATCGTCACGGTGTCGAAGGCGGAGTACTGCTTTATCGCGGACAGAATCCCGCAGGGCAGCCCGAGGACTATCGCTATGACTATCGCGAAGGTGGCGAGCTTGAGCGTGGCCGGGAAGGTCGCCATTATCTCGGTCATGACCGGGCGCTTCGTGACGTATGACCGCCCTATGTCCCCCTGAGTGACGGCCTTGTACAGGTAGTTTCCGAACTGAACCAGAAAGGGCTTGTCCAGGCCCTCTTTTTCCCTGAAGTCCCGTATCGCGCTCTCCGTGGCCAGGTCGCCCAGAACCATCTTGGCGGGGTCGCCCGGCGTGAGGTACAGCAGCGTGAACACGCAAAAGGCCACCCCGACGAGCACGGGGATCAAAAAAAGAACGCGGCGGACGATGTACTTGACCATTTATTACTCATCCTCCAATCCGACGGCAAGAGTCGGAGTACAGGCAGGGCAGTGAAGGCCGGGAGGCAGGAGGTGGGCATAGAGTGTGGGAGTGGGTGTGGGAAAGACAATCGCCCCCCGGCAAAAACTATTTTACTCGAAAATTACTCGAAATACACCTCTCGGAAGGAGTGAATTTCGTTGGAACGAGGCTCGAACCCCTTGACGTTCTTTCTGGTGCCGGCGATCGACTCGTCGTTGTGGAGGTAGATCATCGGGCGCAGCTCGTTGATGTAGAGCTGGAGGTCCTTGTATATCTTGGCCCTGGCGTCGCCGTCCGGAACCCCGCGGCCCTCGGCCAGCATCTCGTCGATCTTGGCGTCCTTCGTAAACGTGTAGTTGGAGCCGGACGTCGACTCGAGCAGGCCGGCGATGGCGAAGTTCGGGTCCGGCACCGTGGAGACCCAGCCCAGGATGAACATGTCATGGGTCTTCTCCTGCAGGCCGCTGAGGTACGCGCCCCACTCCAGAACCTTTATCTCGGACTCTATCCCGACCTCCTGAAGCTGGGCCTGGATTATCGTGGCGCTGTCCACGCGCTCCTTGCGCTCGTTCGTCCAGAGCTGGAGCTTGAGCCCCTTCACTCCCGCCTCCTTAAGGAGCTTCTCGGCCTCCTTCTGGTTCTGGACGTGCACCGGCACCTCGGAGTCGATGGAGTACTTTATCGCCTCGGGCACGAGGGAGTTGGGAACCTTGCCCACGCCCCTGTAGGACGCCGCCTGAATGCCCACCACGTCGAGCGCTGCGTAGATGGCGTGCCGCACCTTCTTGTCCGTGAACGGCTCCTTGGTCATGTTGAAGCCGACGTAAGTGACGGACGTCTGGGGCTTGCGGTAGAGGACGAGGTCGGGGTTCTCCGCGACGCGCTTCAGGTCGTTGTGCACGATCGGGTAGGCTATGTCGACGCCGCCGGTCTCAAGCTCGATGGTGCGGTTGGTCGGCTCCGGAATGGCTCGCACCTCCAGACGCTCGAACCTGACCTTCGGCCCCCAGTAGTCATTGAAGCGCTCAAGCACGTACCTGTTGTTCTTCTGCCACTCGACGAAGCGGAACGGGCCTGTGCCGACCGGGTTCATGCCGAAGCCCTGCCCAGCCTCCTCCGTGTACTTCTTGTTGAGGATGGAGCCCCAGCTGTGCGCGAGGGACGAGAAGAAGGAGTAGTCCTCCTTCTTTAGATGGACGATCACGGTGTAGTCGTCGACGACCTCGACGTCCTTGACGTTCTGGGAGTAAGTCGTTATAGGCGCTCCAAGGTCGGTCGTGGCTCGCATGATGGAGTAGCGCACGTCCTCGGCCTTGAGTTCCTCGCCGTTGTGGAACTTGACGCCCTTGCGCAGGTAGAACTTGTAGGCCGTGCCGGACAGGAACTCCCACTTCTCGGCGAGGCCGGGGTGCACCTTGCCCTCGCCGTCGAGGAAGATAAGTGTGTCGTAGATAGAGTAGCAGGCGCGCGAGCTCGGCACGTCGTTGTGCGCTATGGGGTCCATCGTCGTGGCGTCATACTGGTCGGCCACGACCAGCGTGTCCTTGGCCGAGGCAGCAGTAGTGAGGCACAGCAACGCCAGCACAAGCGCCCCTAAAAACAAAATTCCCTTGGTTCCCTTCAAAGTGAATCCACTCCTGTATAAAAATTAGCGCCCAAGCGGCGGCGCGTAGTCCCTGTTTTAATCCCGCTCGTAGACGGCCGAGCCGTTCACGAACGTCTTGAGCACGCGGCTGCGCGAGTCGAGAGGGTGGCCGCTCCACACGGCCAGGTCCGCGTCCTTGCCCTCGGCTATCGAGCCGACCCGTCCATCCAGTCCGAGGTGCTCGGCTGCGTAGACTGTGACGGCCTTCAGAGCCTCGTCCTCTGGCAGGCCGGCGCGGTAGGCCAGCGAGGCGCACACGACCAGGTGCTCTATGGGCACGACCGGGTGGTCGGTTATGATGCAGAAGTGAACCCCGTGCTCGAACAGAACCTTGGGCGTGTCCCATGTCTTGTTGCGGAGCTCTATCTTGCTCCGGCTCGAGAGGGTCGGGCCGACCGCGGCCCGGACGCGCTTCTCCGCGAGCCAGTCGGCTATCATGTGCCCCTCGGTGCAGTGCTCGATGGAGAAGTTCAGCCCGAACTCCGATGCCACGCGCACGGCAGTCTGGATGTCGTCAGACCTGTGGCAGTGGATGCGGAAGGCAAGCTCTCCGCTGAGCACCGGCAGCAGGGCGTCCATCATGAGGTTCCTCTCGAAGGGCTCGCCCTTTTTTGCGGCGCTGTCCATCTTCTCGCGGTAGTTCATGGCGCGCACGAAGGCGTCGCGCATCAGCCAAGCACTGCCCATGCGGGTGTTGGGGTACTTCTTCTTCTCGCCGTATATCCTGACGGGGTTCTCGCCGAGCGCGGCCTTCACGCATGACGGGGCAGTGACGGCCATCCGCTCAACGACGTCGCGCTTGGTCTTGACTACGACGCCCTGTCCGCCCATGACGTTTCCGCTGCCCGGCAGGCTCTGGAGGCATGTCACCCCGCCGGCGAGCGCGTCGTTGAACGCCACGTCGTCCGGGTATATCGCGTCGATGACCCTGAGCTGCGGCGCTATCGGCTCGACCATGTCGTTGGCGTCCTGCATCGCGGCAGGGAAGCCCTCGTTGTAGACCCCGATGTGAGTGTGGGCATCGATGAGCCCCGGCGTGACGAACAGCCCCGACAGGTCAACGACCTCCGCCCCGCGCGGAACGGGCACGTCCCCGACCGCCTCGACCTTGCCCTCCGCCACGACGACCGTCGCTCCGTCGAGCCAGGGGTCAGAGCCCCCCGTGAAGACCTTCCCTCCCACGAGATATTTTCGTGAGCCCGCCTGAGTCGCGGTGCCAACTGCCGTTTTCTTGGCCAACGATGACCCTCCTATACTTTTCTTTCACTCCACGCGCCCGCAAGGGCGCGATAAAAAGCTTCTTAATTTTATCACCATAGGCGGCGCAGCGGTGAGGAAAATCCACGCGGAGGGGGGTGCTATAATTGCGGAGTGGAGGTGACGTTCGATGGCGCAGATAAGAGTCAGCGTCGACGACGACATGAAGGCCAGGGCAGAGGCGGTGTTCGGGTCGCACGGCCTCAGCATCGAGCAGGCGTTAGAGGTTTTTGTTAATCTAACCTCGCGCGGCAACCGCCTGCCGTTCGACGAGGCCATGCTGCGCGAGCCGAAGCCGCCGCTGACCCCGGCCTTCGGGTGCATGAGGGGGAAAATAAGGGTGGCGGACGACTTCGACGCGCCTCTTGAGTTCGCGGAGCGGGGGTAGATGCGGTATCTGCTTGACACAAACGTCTCCGTGTGCTAACGTCGCCCGTGACCCATCGTGTGCGTGCGGCGTGAAGAGAAGCTCACGCGGGGTAGATAGCTTAGAGGCGGGCGCGGCGAATGCCCGCTATGTATTTGGAGGGGATCGCATGTCGTTTCGTAGTATAAGCAGGCTGCTGCTCGCCTTGGCCGTGTTCGCAGGCATGGCAGGTTCGGCCATGGGGGCCGAGTATGGCAGGCCGGGACCGTGGCAGGGGCCGGGGCCTGGCAGACCGGGACTAAAGATATTCACCGCCGGGCAGCTTCTCCACCGGCTTGAACTCAACGAGGCCAGGTTCATATCTGACTTCAGCCAGGCCGGGGTCTTCGTCATGGTCGGGGTCGCCGACAGCATATCGCATACGATGGGGAACATCACGGTCAGGCTTCGCGGCGACAAGCCGTTTGGCTTTGCGAGGGTGGTGCTCGAGGTGCCCAGCAGCTACAGGAGCTGGGCGTATAACCTCGACAAGGGCGATGTGATAAGCGGCGCCGTGTATTTCACGAACACCATCTCGATGGGCAGCCCGGTCTTCAGACTAGCCGACACGCAGCCAGAGTATTAAATAGGAAGCTTAGTAGGGAACTGCGGACGGGGAGCGTGAGCGTGACACGAGCAAACACCCGTCCGCGGTTTTTTGCGGGCCGGGGGGTCTTTTCCGCGCGTTTGGGTCAGCTACCCCCTTGCAAAAAACTGCGGGGTGTGATATAAATGTGGAGGCTCCGAGGTAGGGCTGCCCGGCCGGGCTGGTAACTCAGCCGGGACTTACGCCCCTAGCGAGCTAAAAGCCGGACTAGGGCTTGCAGCAACTTAGAGACGAGGGTTGTCCAAGAAGTTGGGCAACCCTTTTTTCATAGATCAAGGTCGTCGACGAAGAATGACGGTCATTCTCACTAATCCAAATCAGCGTTGTCCGCGGAACAACTGCGGTGCTCTTGTGCCTTCTACCCATTGGCCTCACCCCCCTTCGTTTGCGGGGCTAAGCCTCGGGGGTGACTACCCCCTACGCCCCGATGTCACTCGGAGCCTCCATAGAGGATTATACCACGGAAAATCGACTAGAAGCACAAAAAAATCCTGACCCCTTGCGTTTACGCCGAAAGGCGGGTAGAATACGTCATTGGGTAAGGGGGTCTTAGACCCTTTGCGTCCAAAATTCGGGCAGGAGGAAACAGCAACATGAACACGAATAGCGCGGCGGACGCCGCCAACGTCCCTGATGCCGAAAAATTCAGTAATTTTACGGATGCCAACCAGAAAGGAGGCCGTTATAATGTGCGGAGCACGGAGCACGGAGCCACTGTGCTGTCTCTATGCTTGTACCGGTCTTTAACGAGGAGGAGGCCATCCCAGACTTCCTGAGCGAGACGCTGTCGATCCTGGAGGGGCTTGCTCTGCCCTTTGAGATCGTCTTCGTCAACGACGGCAGCACCGACGCCACGCTCGACACCTTACTCACCAGGGCGCGAGCCGACGCGCGAATCAAGGTCATAGACCTCTCGCGCAACTTCGGCAAAGAGGCAGCCCTGACCGCGGCGCTCGATTACGCCTCAGGCGAGGCGGTGATCCCCATAGACGCCGATCTGCAAGACCCACCAGAACTAATCCCTAAAATGCTGGCCAAGTGGCGCGAGGGCTGCGAGGTCGTCCTGATGCGGCGCGCCGACCGATCCAGCGATAGCTTCCTCAAACGCGCGACCGCACGGCTCTTTTACCGCTTCCACGACAGGATTTCGCGCGTCGGCCTGCCAGAGGACGTCGGGGATTTCCGCCTGATGGACCGCCGCGTCGTCGAGGCCATAAAAGGCCTGCGCGAGCAGAACCGCTTTATGAAGGGCATCTTCGCGTGGGCTGGCTTCAGAACCTGCGTCGTGCCCTACACGCGCCGCGCCCGCGCTAGAGGCAAAAGCAAGTTCAACGGGTGGCGGCTTTGGAAGTTCGCCGTCGAGGGCATCACGTCGTTCAGCACCGCGCCGCTCACTATATGGCTTTACGTCGGCGGCTTCATATCCGCCTGCGCCTTCGCCTACGGGCTGTTCATATTCTTCAGGACTTTGATTTTCGGAATCGAGCTCCCTGGCTACGCCTCGCAGCTGTGCCTGACGCTGCTCTTCGGCGGCCTGCAGCTTCTCGGCATAGGGATACTCGGCGAGTACGTCGGGCGGACGTACATCGAGAGCAAGAACAGGCCGGTGTACGTCGTGAGGGAGGTCTTTGAGAAGTGAGCATAACAAAACAGCTTCCTATATATATATATATATATATTCGTTTTCAGTTGGAGCGTGGCACCATGAAACTGAGCCGCGACCTCACGCTGAAGATTCACTTCGTTCTGGATCAGCTGCTTCCGCCTGTGCTCCGGGACTGCCGGGCGTTTATGCGTCCGCTGATGCGGATGATGTTTTCCGAGAAGGCCGAGAAGATAATGGACTTCAAGGAGCGGCTCCCCATGATGACGCCTGAGGAGTACGCGGCGTTCTACGAGGAGACCGCGAGCTTCCACATGCCGCGCGAGACTGACCTGAACAGGGCATGCGTCGCAGCGATTTTGGGCGACGTGCTGGGCTCGTCCGCTCTGGACGCCGGGTGCGGGCGCGGATTTCTAGCTCGCAAGCTAAGTGAATTTATCCCATCCGTCACGGCGGCGGATATGGCGGCTCCGGGCGAGTTGGGCGGAGTTAGGTTTGTCCGCGCCTCCGTCTCGGATTTTTCCTCGGTGTTCGCGCCTGGGGAGTTCGACACCGTGATATGCACTCACGTTTTAGAGCACGTGCTGGACTTCAAGACGGCGGTGCGGGAGCTTCGCCGCGTGGCCGCCAAGCGCCTGATAATCGTCGTGCCGATGCAGCGCCCGTATCGTTACACGTTCGACCTTCACGCGCGGTTTTTCCCGTACGTCCACTCGTTTCTGTTTGAAATGGCGCCGCTGCGCGAGGGGACGTTCCACTGCGCCCCGGTCGGCGGGGACATATACTTTAGGGAGGACTTTTAGATGCGCATAGCAGCTGCGCTCTCGGCGCTGCTTGTCGCGGCGTTCTGCTTCCTCGGAATCTACGCCCACCCTCAGGCAGACGACTTCGCCTTTGCCAGCGATGTCATCGAAAACGGTTTTGGGGCGTCACAATGGCTTTCAGGGCGCACGGCCAACACGTTCTTGGTCTCGGCGGCCTGTTACGCCGGCATAGAAAACATATATCCGTTGTTGCCGCTTATCAACGCCGCTCTGGTCTTCGCGTCGCTGTTCTTTTTGCTTCGCGCCCTCCCGAACTCCGGCGGTGCGGTTTCGGCCTCGCTCGTTCTTTTGGCCGCGTGGCTAGCCTTCGTTCCGTCACTCAACGAGACGTTCTACTGGCTCTGCGGCATGCCGTACACGTGGACGGCAGCGGTGTCCCTTATGTGCGCGGCGCTGCTGCTTCGCGCCCTGAGTCGACGCGAAAAATGGACTGCGTTTTTCGTCCTGCCGCTGTGCGTGTTCCTAGGCGGCACTATCTTGGAGCAGACCTGCATTATACAGATGCTGCTGCTGTTCTGTCTAACCGTGCGTTATTTTCGGATGCGGCCGCTTGGGGTGTCGGATTCTTTCTCAGCTCTGACGGTCGGGACGGCGTTCGCTGCGGCTCTGGCTGCGTTCCTGCTGATGTACCTGTCGCCTAGGACGGCTGCGCGAATGGCAGTATCCGGCGACCTCGCCAAGAATTTCTTCCAGACCGCCGGAGTCGCAGTTATTTTCGGCGCGATAACAGCCGTGAAGTTCTTCATATCCCCAATAGTATACGCACCTCTGCTGTTCTTGCCAGACATAGCGCAAAAGCAAGACCCGCTGGGCATGCCCAATCTGAGGGCGTGGCACATCGTCGCGGTCACGGCAGTGCTGGCCCCGTTTCAGCAGGCCATCGGCGGCTGGGCGATGGGAGCGGGGCTTCCGGCCAGATCTGAGTCACTCGCCCTGTGGATCATGGCGGCGTGCTGGGTCTCCATGTGGGCGTTCTTCTACCGAAACGACGCCGTAATATCGAGAATCAGGAGTTGGGGAATCTACCGCTGGCGCTGGGGAATTCTCGCCGTTTGCCTGCTTGCGAACCCCAACGTCGTTCAGCTGCTGTCAGATTTGAAAATCGCGCCTCAGTACAACGCCGAGATGAGGCAGCGGATATTGAGCATAGATGAACAAAAAGGCGAAGGAAAAGAGGACATAACTGTTGCGGCGTTGACCGTCAGGCCTAGGCTGCTGTTTTTCTCGGACATCCGCCCCTTCCCGAACGACTGGAAGAACCACAGCATGGCGAAATATTTCGGCGTGAGGTCGATAACGGCGATGCCGACCGCGGAGGACGAGGCGTTTATGCTTGCGGAGGCCTACGACAGCACGTTCGCCCCCGTTGATGGGGTGCCGAAGGACAACGCTAAGGCCGCGGCGCTGTACTTGGAGACGGCCGAGGCCGGAGGGTACGAGAGCGCCCACGCCTGCCGAAGGCTAAGCCGGCTCTACGCCATTGGCGCCGGAGTACCGAGGAATTACCTTCGGGCTGTGTGGTGGCTGGTGATGTCGCAGAGGACAGCCGTCCCCACGAGAACATTCGTCCCCAAGACGTGAGAAAGGCAGGGCTGCCAAGCGGCAGCCCTGCCTCTGAATCTGCGGCTTCGTTAGGCTTTGATCGCTCCCGCCTCTGCAAGCGCCTTGTACGTCATGTAACGCTGGCGCGCCTCGCGCTCCGCCTGCTCGAACAGCGCTCCGGCTACCTCGGGGAAGCCCTGCTGAAGCGCTGCGTAGCGCACCTCTGACATCAGGAACTCCTTGAACAGGCCGGCCTTCGGCTCCTTGGAGTCGAGGGAGAAGGGGTTCTTGCCCTGCTCGGCAAGGTCGGGGTTGTAGCGGTACATGTGCCAGTAGCCGGCCTCGACCGCCTTCTTGGTCTGGTCCTGCGTCTTGCCCATGCCGGCCTTGATGCCGTGGTTGATGCACGGGGCGTAGGCGATAACAAGCGACGGGCCATGATGCGCCTCCGCCTCCTGAAGCGCCTTCAGAAGCTGGTTCTTGTCGGCGCCCATAGCAACCTGCGCAACGTAGACGTAGCCGTAGGTCATGGCCATGCGGCCCAAGTCCTTCTTACGGACGCGCTTGCCGCTCGCCGCGAACTTCGCGATCGCCGCGGTCGGAGTGGACTTCGACGACTGGCCTCCGGTGTTGGAGTAAACCTCCGTGTCAAGCACCAGTACGTTCACGTCCTCGCCGCTGCCAAGCACGTGGTCGAGGCCGCCGTAGCCGATGTCGTAGCCCCAGCCGTCCCCGCCGAATATCCACACAGACTTCTTCACGAGGTAGTCCTGGTACTTGTAAATCTGAAGATAGTGCCTCATGGCTTCGTCGTCGCAGCTGCCGTCCAATGCCTCGTCGATGGCCTCTCCAAGCATGTGCTTGACCTTATCCGCCGCAGAGGCGGACTTCTCGCCGTCGTTTCGGCTCTCAAGCCACTCGCGCAGCACGGCCTTGCGCTCCTCCGGTATGCCAAGCGCCAGCAGGGCCTCGGCTGCGCTCACTATGTAGCCAACCATCACGTTGAGCGTCAGCTTCATTCCGTAGCCGTACTCGGCGTTGTCCTCGAAGAGGGAGTTAGCCCACGCAGGCCCGTTCCCCTCCGCGTTCACCGTGTACGGCATACTCGGCGCAGACCCGCCCCATATCGACGAGCAGCCCGTCGCGTTGGCCACGATCATGCGGTCGCCGAAGAGCTGGGTTATCAGCTTCACGTACGGAGTCTCGCCGCAGCCGGCGCAGGCCCCGCTGAACTCCAGAAGCGGGCGGCGGAACTGGCTCCCCTGAACCGTGAACTTCCCGCCTGCGTCGTTTTTGTCATCGATTGCCTCGGTGGCGTGAGTCCAGTTCGCTATCTGCGCGGACTGAGTCGCGATGGGCTTCATTTCGAGCGCTCCAACCGGGCATATGTCGGCGCAGTTGCCGCAGCCCATGCAATCGAGCACGTCAACCTGCATCTTGTACTTGTAGTCCAGGTCCTTCAGCGCCTTGGCCTTGGGTTCGACTGCGCCGAAGCCGGACGGAGCAGCCTTCTGTTCGTCCTCGTCGAGCAGGAACGGGCGTATGGCCGCGTGAGGGCACACCATCGCGCACTGGTTGCACTGAATGCACTTGTCCCCGCTCCACTCCGGCACGTTGACGGCCACGCCGCGCTTCTCGTAGGCCGACGTGCCGGACGGAAACCTCCCGTCCTCGCGGCCAGAAAACGCGCTGACCGGCAGGCTGTCCCCGTCCTGGGCGTTGATGACGTCGCAGACCTCCTCGACGAAGTCAGGCACGTAGCTGGGCAGCCCCTCTCTCGCGGCAGGCCCGCCCTTCGCATCTGCCCACGCAGCCGGTATCTTTATCTCGATGAGGCCGCGCAGACCGGCGTCGACGGCGTCGTTGTTCACCTTGACCACCTGCTCGCCCTTCTTGCCGTAGCTGTGGGCGATGGCATCCTTCATGTAGCGCACCGCGTCGTCAATCGGTATCACGTTCGCCAGCTTGAAGAACGCCGCCTGCATGATGCTGTTGGTTCTGTTGCCGAGGCCAAGCTTCTCCGCCTCGTCGACGGCGTTTATCACGTAGAAACGGCACTCGTTCTCCGCAAGAGCGCGCTTCAGCGTGGGCGGAAGGTGCTCCTCAAGCGCCTCAAGCGTCGTCCACTGGGTGTTGAGCAGGAACGTGCCGCCCTTCTTTATGCCGCCCAGGACGTTGTAGGAGTTGACGTACTCCTGCTTGTGGCACGCGATGAAGTCAGCGGAGTCTATAAGGTAGGTGGACTTTATCGGCTCCTTGCCGAAGCGCAGGTGGGAGACCGTGATACCGCCGGACTTCTTCGAGTCGTAGGAGAAGTAGCCCTGGGCGTACATGTCCGTGTGGTCGCCGATTATCTTGATGGAGTTCTTGTTGGCCCCGACCGTGCCGTCGGAACCAAGCCCCCAGAACTTGCAGCAGACCGTGCCGCTGGGCGCCGCGATGACGTGCTCCTTGGCGCTCAGGGATGTCCCGCTGACGTCGTCGTTGATGCTGATGGTGAAGTGGTTGCGCGGCTCGTAGAGCTTGAGGTTGTCGAACACGGCCTTGATGTGCGACGGGGTCGTGTCCTTCGAGCCGAGGCCGTAGCGTCCGCCGACGACCTTCGGGGCGCAGCAGCTCTTGTCGAAGATGAGCGTGCGTATGTCCTCGTAGAGCGGCTCTCCGAGCGAGCCCGGCTCTTTGCACCTGTCGAGCACCGCGATAGTCCTGACCGTGGCTGGGAGCACGCGGAAGAAGTAGTCGGGAGAGAACGGACGGTAGAGGTGCACCTCTACGACCCCGACCCTTTCGCCGCGGGCGTTGAGGTAGTCCACCGTCTCCTCCGCGGCCTGGCACACCGAGCCAATGGCGACAAGCACCCGCTCGGCGTCCGGCGCCCCGTAGTAGTTGAACGGGTGGTACTCGCGCCCCGTTATCTTTTCGATGTCCCTCATGTAGCCCTCGACCACGTCAGGTATGCCGACGTAGAAGGGGGAGGAGGCCTCCTTGGCCTGGAAGAAGATGTCGGGGTTCTGAGCCGTGCCCTTCTGGAACGGGTCTTCAGGCCGAAGCGCGCGGGCTCGGAATGCCTCCAGCGCGTCGTAGTCCAGGAGCTTGGCGAGGTCTTCGTACTGAATGACGTCGATTTTCTGAACCTCGTGGGAGGTGCGGAAGCCGTCGAAGAAGCTTACGAACGGCACGCTGGACTTGAGCGCGGCGAGGTGGGCGATAGGCGACAAGTCCATGGTCTCCTGGACGCTGCCAGCGGCGAGCATAGCGAAGCCGGTCATGCGGGTGGACATCACGTCGCTGTGGTCGCCGAAGATGGAGAGGGCGTGCCCGGCGACCGCGCGGGCCGAGACGTGGAAGACGCCGGGGAGGAGCTCTCCCGCTATTTTGTACATGTTGGGTATCATCAGGAGAAGCCCCTGAGAGGCGGTGAAGGTTGACGCGAGGGCCCCAGCCGAGAGCGCGCCGTGAACCGCTCCAGCTGCTCCGGCCTCGGACTGCATTTCGGTGACCTTGACCGTTTCGCCGAAGATGTTCTTGCGGTGCTCGGTAGCGGCCCATTCGTCGATCATTTCCGGCATGGTTGAGGAAGGAGTGATCGGGAAAATCGCCGCGACCTCGGTGAACGCGTAGGCGATGTGAGCCGCCGCCGTGTTCCCGTCCATAGTTTTCCAATGTTTGACAGGCATGTTCTTAACTACCCCCTATATGGTGGTGTCGCGCCTTGGGGCGCGTAATTTGGGATATTGTACTACAGGCCGCCGCGAGTTTTTCCTGTATAATGCGGTTCGGAGGCGGGAAATTTTCTGCCCGCCGAAGCCGAATCTTTTCCGTGGAAAAGGAGTGGTGCCTTGTGTACGCCGTGAAGGGCACATACGACGGGAGCGCGTTTCATGTCAAAGACCGCATACCCGTGAAGGGAGAGTACGAGGTCATCATCACGTTCGTTCGGCCTGCGCCCGGCAACTCGCAGAGGGAGATTCTGAAGTACGCCGGCATCTTCGATCAAGAGGACGTCCGTATCATGGAGCGGATCATGGCCGAGCGCGGAGAGGGCGAGACGGCAGGGGCAGAGCCTTGATCTTCCTCGACACGGACATACTCTCGTACTTCTTGGCCGAGGACGCCGCCGTCTCCGCGAGGCTGGCTGCATGCCTCGACGCCGGCGAGCGGATATGCATAACCTCCGTTAACATGTACGAGGTCCTCAAGGGGTTCATGTACAAGGGCAGCCCGCGCAAGGAGAGGCTGTTCTCGGAGCTTCTGGAGCATGTCGAGATTTTTATGTTCGACGATGCAGCCGCCGTAGGGGCAGCGCGTGTTTACGCGGATCTGCGCAAGATCGGCGCGCCGATCGGCGTCGCGGACATTCTCATCGCGGCCATCGTCATGCGCAACAACGGCATGTTGGTCTCCAACAACACGAGGCACTATGGCCTCATCAAAGACCTCCGCCTCACCAACTGGCTTCCTTAGTGAGCGGCCATCGTGCGTTTTTCCTGTATAATGCGGTTCGGAGGCGGGAAATTTTCTGCCCGCCGAAGCCGAATCTTTTCCGTGGAAAAGGAGTGGTGCCTTGTGTACGCCGGCATCTTCGATCAGGAGGACGTCCGCATCATAGAGCGGATCATGGCCGAGCGCGACGGAGTTTATGAACAAGGGCAGTCAGAGTGACGCGCAGTAACGGCATATTGGTGTTTAACAACGCGAGGCGGCCATGACCAAAATCGCACTGGTCGCCGGGGAGGGCGCTCTGCCGGTCGAGATTGCCAGGCGGCTTTCGGAGAGCGGGAACGCTCCGCTTGTCCTAACGCTGCGGGGTGACTCGACGGCGTTTGAGGGGCTTGCCGACCCGCTCGTCAAGCTCCGAGGGCCGGCGCTCAGCCGCGTGCTCTCCGAGATGAAACGGCACGGAGCCAAGGCCGTCATGATGGCTGGGCGCGTGCCGAAAAAACTCATCTACTTCCCGGCGCTCTTCGATCCGATGACCCTGAAGCTCCTAGCCTCCATCGACGCGCGCGACGACCACTCCCTGCTCGCCTCCATCGTGAACATGTTCGAGAGCCTGGGCTTCCCAGTCATACCGTACAGACAGATTCTGCCGGAGCTCCTAGCGCCAGCCGGACGCATAGGCTGCCGCTCCCCGTCCACCGCCGAGAGCCGCGACGTCGAGAAAGGAATGGACGTCCTGCGCGTGACCCTGCCATGCTCCTTCGGGCAGGCGGTCGTGGTCGCGGACGGCTCCGTCGTGGCGGTCGAGGCAATGGAGGGCACGGACGCCATGATCGAGCGAGCCGGCAGCCTCATGGCCGGGGCATCAGGCTCAAAGGGAACCGTCGTAAAAATGATGAGAGTAGACCAGGACGAGCGCTACGACCTCCCAACCGTCGGCCCTCACACGATAGAGACGATGGCGCGCTCCGGCCTGACCTGTCTCGCAGTGGAGGCGGGGCGAACCATCCTGCTCGACGCCGCCCCTGCCGTCTCCCTCGCCGACGCAAACGGCATAGCCATCTGGGGAATAGCGTAATCATGTCAATCTACGTTGGATGCGGCGAGGTTAGCGGAGACCTCCACGCGGCCGCCCTCATAGAGGCGCTTCGGCCTCTGGTCGGGGAACACGATGAAATCTGGGGGATGCTAGGCCCACGCGGCGTCGCCGCCGGCGGCAACGCCGTCTGGAACTACGAGGAGCTCAAGCTCATGGGCATAGTCGAGGTCATCCCAGCCATACCGAGGCTCCTGCGCCTCAGGGAAAGCATCGCGCGGGAGATAATGGCGCGCAGGCCAGAGGCGGTCGTCGTCGTGGACAGCCCGGACTTCCACATCTCGCTCGTCAAACGGCTGCGCTCCCTCGGCTACCGGGGCGCCGCGGTGTTCCTGGTTACCCCAACGGTCTGGGCGTGGCGCGGCGGCAGAACCAAGTGGCTCAAGTCCCTCTTCGACCTATGCCTGCCCCTCTTCTCGTTTGAACACGAGTTCCTCCTCGGGCGCGGCGTGAACTCCAAGTGGAAGGCCCACCCGCTGGTCGACGGCATGGCCGGCTTCACCCCGCCCCCATCGCTGGTCAAGCAGTACTCCGATTGTAGTCGTAGTATTATCGCGATGATGCCGGGCAGCCGTCAATACGACGTGCGCAACCACATCGACGCCCTGGTCGGCGCCGCCCGGCTCCTGGCCGAGGACGGGTTTACGCCGGTCTTCTCCATCGCGCCAGGCCTCTCGGAGCCCCTAAAGGCGCTGATCCGCGACCGCGCCGCCGCATTTGACGTCTGGGAGGGGGAGGGGCGCGCCCTTATGGCCGTGTCAAGCGCGGTCGTCGGGGTGAGCGGGACCGTCGCCGTCGAGGCGATGCTGCTGCGCCGCTTCATGGTCGTCATCTACAAGGTGCACGGCCTGTCGTGGCTGATAGCCCGCGCACTCGTCCGCGTTCCGTTTATATCTATGCCGAACTATCTGGCCGGGCGCCAGGTCTTCCCGGAGCTTTTGAACGAGCGCGCCACGCCCGATGAAATAGCTGGTGCTGTGAGCGCGTACCTTGGCGACCCCTCCCAAAGGGCTGAGGCCGACTCCCTGCTTGACGCCGCAAGGGATGCTATGGGAGGATTGGGCGCGTCAAAATTCTGGGCGTCGGAGATACTCAACGTTATAAAACTACAACAACAGGAGGCGCACGGAAGTCATGAGGGTGTCGCTGCTAACTAACGGGCCTGGCGAGCTCTGGGGATGGGCTAGGCCGGTCATCGCGGAGCTTCGCGGGCGCGGGCATTCCGTGTCCCTGTGGCTTTTGCCGTGTCAGTTCGCGTCCGGACACGAGCGCACCGCCGCGTCGAGCATGGGCGTGGACAAGCTGGAAGGCCCCGACGGAGCGGCCTCGACCCTTGCCGCCCTCTCGACCGAGAAAACCGACTGCGTCGTCCAGCTGGGCGGGGATATGATCTTCGGACGCCGCCTGGCCAAGAGCGCTGGCGTCCCGCTGCTGAGCTACGCCTACGGCCCCAAAAAGGGGTTGGAGAAGGCAAAAACGGTCTTCACCGCCTACCCCAAAATGGCCGAGTCCATGCCGGGCGCCGAGGTGATAGGCGACCTCGTGAAGGACTCCCTGGGCATGGCCTTCGACGGCGATAAAAAACAGAACGCCCTGCCAGCCAAAATCGGTGAGCGCCGCCTTCTGCTGTGCCCCGGAAGCAGGCCGGCCATCCGCGGGCGCGTCATGGCATGGTTCACCGAGATAGTCCGAGACCTCAAGTGCCTGGCGTCGGAGGTCGAGCACATGGTTCTGCTCCCGGTCTTCGCGCCGGACGCCGAGGTCGCAGCGTGGCGCGACGCAGGGCTCAACGCGGTCAAAGCCACACCCCTCCTGGCCATGAAGAGCGCTGACTACGCCCTGACCCAGCCCGGCACGAACAACCTCGAGATGATGCACTGCGGGCTCCCATGCCTCGTGGCCGTGCCCATGGACTTCCTGAACCTCATCCCAGTCAGCGGCCTCCCCGGCCTGCTCGGACGCCTCCCAGTCCTCGGCCCGCGCCTGAAAGAACGCGCGCTCCAAAAGAAGCTGAGCCAGCGCAGCGGCTTCCTCTCATGGCCGAACTGGCTCGCCGGACGCGCAATCATAGACGAGGTGTCGGGCGAGGTGTCCCCCCGCCGGCTAGCCCTGAACGTGACCGCCGCCATCCGCGACCCAGACAAGCTGTCCCGCGTCTCCGCCGAGCTCCTGAACATGTCCGGGGAGGCTGGCGCCGCGCAGCGCCTGTGCAACGCCATCGAGGGGTCGTAACTTAAACAGCGGCCATTTATGCTATAATGCCGACATTTCAGGCCGGGGTCTTGACCCCTGCGGGGAGGTGATTTCTTAAAAATGCCGAACAAAAAATCAGCCGAAAGGCGAGTTCGCGTGTCCGAGCGCAACCGAATCTACAATCGGTCGTGGACTACGCGGTGCAAAAACGTCGTGAAGAAGGTGCTTCAGGCCGTGGAGTCGAAGGACGCCTCAACAGCGGTCGCGACCTTCAACGTCGCCCAGAGCATCATAGACAAGGCCGTGGTGAAGGGCGTCATGCACAAAAACACGGCGGCTCGGCGCAAAAAACTCATGTCGCGCCGCCTAAAGACGCTGGAACAGGGTCAGAGTGTTTAGGACTCCGGGGGTCTAAGACCCCCGCCTTTTTTTCCGCCCTCGCCGTGATAATTTCACAAGGGGGCTGAGCCCCCGAGGGGGGATTATCTTGGACAGCGCTCTACGTGTCGGCGTCGTTGGGGTTGGGCACTTGGGGAAGAGCCATGCGCGGGTCTACTCGGAGCTTCTTGACGCGCAGCTGGTCGGCGTCGCGGACGCATGCGAGGAACGGGGCCATTTCGTGGCCGAGGGGCTGGGCGTGCCGTGCTTTTCGGGGCCTAACCCCGTGGAGGCGCTGATAGACGGGGTGCAGCCCGACGCCCTGTCTATAGTTGTGCCCACGAGTATGCACTACGGCGTGGCCAGCGTCGCGCTCTTACGCGGCGTCCACGTGCTGGTCGAGAAGCCCGTCACGACGACCCTAGCCGAGGCCAAGGAGCTCCTGCGCATAGCCGACGCGCGGGGCCTGGTGCTTCAGGTCGGCCACGTCGAGCGCTTCAACAGCGCCGTGCGCTACGTGTCGGGGAACGTTCGCGATCCTATTTTCCTTGAGTCCCACCGAGTCGGCCCCTTCACGCCGCGCGTCGCCGACGTCGGGGTGGTGCTCGACCTCATGATCCACGACATAGACATTTTCCTATCGCTGGTGCCGTCGCCAATATCGCGCATCGCCGCGGCAGGCCGTTGCGTGCTCTCCGAGCATGAGGACGTTGCGTGCGCCCAGATAACGTTTGAGAACGGGACGATGGGGCAAATCTTGGTGAGCCGCGTCGCCGAGCGCAAGATGAGGCAGCTGGACATAATGGAGTGCGGGCGCCATATAACCGTCAACTACGAGACTCAGGACGTGGAGATACGCTGCCGCCGCGGGGACAACCGCGAAATCCTGGAGCGCCCGGTCTTCCCGAAGTGCGAGCCCCTGAAGCTGGAGCTAGCCCATTTCGTAAACTGCGTCCGAATGGGCCGCCAGCCCCTAGTCGGCATACGCGACGGCGTCCGAGCATTAGAGGTGGCGATCGAGGTGCTGCGGCAGATCGGCGAATCTTCTCCGCGCAGCGAGGGAAGCAAGCTCCCCGAGGGCATCAAGGGAGAACAAGCCCCCCTACCCCCCAACGAGAACCGGGGGTTTACTCCCTAGATTTTGGGAAAATCGGGTATAATTATAGGCGAGGGGCAGGCGGAATTAACGCTCGAAGTGAGGCTCTACCCTCCCCTCGCCTTTGATTATGCCATACCTAGCGCGATGGAGGCGGCGACGGTGCGGGAGAACAAGATATTCTACGGCGACAACCTTGAGGTTCTACGAAAATACGTCCCGAACGAGTCGATCGACCTATGCTACATCGACCCGCCGTTCAATTCGTCGCGGAACTACAACCAGATATACAACAACGTCGGGCAGGAAGACTTTTCTCAAGCCCAGGCCCAGGCGTTTGTGGACACCTGGACTTGGAACGCAGCGGCGAACGACGGCCTAGTTGAGATCAAGGAGACCGGCTCGACGATCTACACGCCTCAGACCGTGCGCCTGATCCGCGGGCTTGAGTCGGTGCTGGGCAAGGGCAGCATGCTGGCTTATATTGTCAGCCTCACTCGGCGCGTGATGGAGATTCGCCGCGTTCTGAAGCCGACGGGGAGCTTCTACCTTCATTGTGATCCTACCATGAGCCATTACCTTAAGCTCATGCTTGACGGCGTGTTCCTGCCCGGCGGCGGGGAGTTTCAGAACGAGATAGCGTGGAAGCGAACCTATGCACACAGCGGAGCGAAACGCTGGGGACCTATACACGACGTTATTTTCTTCTACACGGCTTCCGCTAGCTACACGTGGAACAGGGTTCTTCAGCAGTACGACGAGAGCTACGTCCGCGATTTTTACACGTACAGCGACGAGCACGGATATTTTCAGCCGATCACCCTGACTGGGCCTGGCGCGACGCAGGGAGAGTCTGGACAGGATTGGAGAGGCATTAACCCAAGCGACGTCAACAGGCATTGGGCAGTGCCGTCTGCCAAGGCACTGCCGCAGTGGTTCGAGCGCCCCGACGGATATGACGATATGAGCACATGCGAGAAGCTCGACGTGCTGGCCGAGGGCGGGCTTGTATATCAGCCCCCAGGCGGAAAGGTGCCGCGCTTCAAGAGGTACGCCAACGCGTCGGATGGCGCGGCGATTCAAGACGTAATAACCGACATATTTCCACTGTCGGCCAAGGCCAAGGAGCGCCTCGGCTACCCGACCCAGAAGCCCGAGGCCCTGCTTGAGCGCATCATACGCGCCTCGAGCGACGAGGGCGACACGGTGCTCGACGCCTACTGCGGCTGTGGCACCACCGTCGCCGTCGCCGAGCGCCTGAACCGCAAGTGGATAGGCATCGACATCACCTACCAGAGCATATCCCTTATAATCAAGCGCCTCCAGGACTCCTACGGCGAGGGCGTCATAGACAAAGTGGAGCTCTTCGGCATACCCAGGGACTTGGAGAGCGCCGTCGCTCTAGCCCATAAGAAGGACGACCGCACGCGCAAGGAGTTCGAGAAGTGGGCAGTGCTGACTTACTCCGACAACAAGGCCATGATCGCTGGGGAAAATGAGAAGAAAGGCGCGGATGGGGGATTTGACGGAGTGGCGTTCATCAGGGAGGCCGACGGATCGGATAAGGAGATACTCTTCTCGGTGAAGTCCGGCGCGGTGAACCCAGGCATGGTGCGTGACCTGCTGGGCTTGGTCGAGTCGCGTGGGGCAGCCTTCGGGGTCTTCATAACCTTGGCCGAGCCGACATCGGCGATGCGGCAGGCGGCGTCGGCGGCCGGGAGGTACGAAAACACCGTGACAGGGCAAAAGATGGATAGAATACTGATAGTGACCACTCAGGAGATTCTGGACGGTGGGCGGCTGCACATGCCGTACTCGCCGGACGTGGTTAGGTCGGCGCGCCCCGACAAGGGCAAGGACGCGCAGAAGAAGCTGTTTTCCTAGGCGCACGGCCTGCGGGGCTCGAACAGACCACTTGACATCTGCTTAAATCTGTGCTAATATAGCTATTATGGATAGATTTGTTGGTATCGGCGAAGCAGCGGAAACTCTAGGGGTATCCATCTCAACACTTCGGCGTTGGGAGCGTGGAGGCAGACTCGCGTCCGCACGGACGACGGGTGGCCATAGGCGCTACGATTTGTCAAAAATATGCCCTGAGCGTTTTCGTAAGATGCGTGACGCCGAGCGCACCACTATCGCCTATGCCCGCGTATCGAGTCATGACCAAAAAGACGACTTGGAGCGTCAAAAAGCTGTCCTTGCAGGACGTGTTGGCAGGCTGGTCATCACGCACAAAGATCGTCTCTTGCGGTTTGTTGCCGAGCTTGTTTTCGCGATTTGCGAAGCAAAGAACGTCGAAGTTGTATACTGAACCAGGGCGAGGACACGAGTTTTGAAGAAGACCTCGCCAAGGATGTACCGGAGATCATTACGGTGTTTAGCGCGAGGCTCTATGGTTCACGGAGTCGGAAGAATCAAAAAATCTTGGATAGCGTGAAGAAGGCCGTCGAGGAGGTGTCGATATGATTCTAGCGCATAAAATAGCGCTTGTGCCGAACAACGTTCAGCGCACGCACTTCGCGAAGGCGGCAGGGGTTGCTCGCTTCGCCTACAACTGGGCGCT
>JAISUL010000069.1 GCA_031272145.1 Synergistaceae bacterium | reverse complement strand
CCGCTGCGCAGCACCCCGTCGACGACCCTGACGTAGCATATGACGCCGCGGTAGTTGTCGTAGACCGAGTCGAAAATCAGGGCGCGGGAGGGAGCGTCCGGGTCGCCCTCCGGCGGCGGCACGTCTGTGACGATGCGCTCGAGTATCTCGTCGACGCCTGTGCCGTCCTTCGCGCTCGCCAGAACCGCGTTCGAGGCGTCCAGGCCGATGACCTCGGCGATCTCCTTCTTAGCTGCGTCGGGGCGTGCCGAGGGTAGGTCGATTTTGTTTATGACCGGGAGTATTTCTAATCCCTGTTCCACGGCCTGGTAGGCGTTGGCGACGGTCTGGGCCTCCACGCCCTGGGTGGCGTCGACGATCAAAAGCGCTCCCTCGCAAGCGGCAAGGGAGCGCGATACCTCATAGCCGAAGTCGACGTGTCCCGGCGTGTCGATGAGGTTCAGCACGTAGTTTCGTCCGTCCTGTGCGCGGTAGTCCATGCGCGCTGGGACCAACTTAATGGTGATGCCGCGCTCGCGTTCGATGTCGAGCGAGTCCAGCACCTGCTGCCTCATGTCCCTGGCGGACACGGCTCCCGTGCGTTCAAGGAGCCGGTCTGCTAGGGTTGACTTGCCGTGGTCGATGTGGGCTATGACGCAAAAGTTGCGGATGCCGTCCTGTTTCACGAGTTACGGATGCCCTGTGTCACGAGCTTGTGGATGCCCTGGTGCGCGAGCGTTAGGGCTCTGGCCTCTAGTTTCCGGCCTGAAGCGCCTTCAGCTGCTCCACGTAGGCCTTGTGGTTCTCAAGCTCGGTGGTGAGGCTTGCGACCTTGGCCTCCTCGGCCTTGATCAGGGCTGCGAGCTTGGAGTCGAAGGTTTTGCTCGCGCTGTGGATGGCCTCGAGGTCTGCCTTGACCGCGTCGCTGTCGAGGGTGCTGTTCTCGGCCTTCTCGACGCGCGCGCTCAGAGCGGCGACATCTGTCCTGATGGCCCCGGCCTCGGACGCGATCTTATCGCTCGTCATGTTCCACATAACGTTGGCGATAATGAGGATGACGACCAAGATGCCAATAATCCACTTGAGCTTGCCGCTCCTGCCCTTGCCCTCTTCCTCGACAGGAATGTTGCTGTCCGCCATGTGACTCTCCTCCTTTTCGGTACCAAACCTGAGGCGGTGTTCTGCCCCTACTTAACTTCGACCTCCGCGCCGGCCTCGACGAGCTTTTTCTTGATCTCCTCGGCCTCTTCCTTGGAGACGCCCTCCTTGACCGGCTTCGGCGGATTGTCAACGAGATCCTTGGCCTCTTTGAGCCCGAGGCCGGTGATCTCGCGAACTACCTTGATCACGTTTATCTTGGTGGCGCCCTGAGTCTTGAGGATGACGTCGAACTCGGTCTTCTCCTCCTCGGCTGCGGCGGGCGCAGCGGCTCCTGCTGCCGGAAGGGCGGCCACGGCCACCGGTGCGGCGGCGGAAACGCCGAACTTCTCCTCCAAGGCCTTGACCAGCTCCGCAAGATCGAGCACGGTCATTTCCTCGATACCCTTGATGATTTCCTCGCGTGTCATGTGTGAATCCTCCTACTCGCCGTTGTTAAGCGGCTTTTTCCTTCTGTTCCCTGATACGGTCGAGGCACGTTACGAGAGCGCGCGTCGTACCGGAAAGCACCGTGACGAGGCCGATGAGCGGCGAGGCTATCGTTCCCACCGCGCGGGCCAGCATGACGTCTCTCGGCGGCAGGTCTGCCATCGCCTGAACCTTCGCGGCGTCGAGCGGAGTGCTGCCGAGCAGGCCGCCCTTGAGGGCGAAGGCCTTGTTGGCCTTGTCCGCCGCGTAGTCCCTCAGGGCCTTGGCCACGGCAGCCGGATCGCCGTAGCACAGGGCGTAGACGTTCGGCCCAAACGATATTTCCTCAGGCAGAGCCGCCATGCCGGACTCGGCCATGGCTCGCGCGAAGAGCGTGTTCTTCGCGACCTTGAGCTCCCCGCCTGCCGCCCGGACGGACGTGCGCAGCCTGGTGCTCTCTGCCACGGTCATCCCGCGGTACTCCCCGACGAAGACCGCGCGGGTCTTATCGAGCTTCTCCCTGAGGGCGGCCACCTGTTCGTATTTTACTGTCGCCGGCATAGTTTCTCACCTCCTTTCGAGCGAAACAAAAAAATCCCCCGGCCCTGGCCGAAGGGAGCGAATATCAACGGGGCGAACCCCGCGTACTCGGCCTAAGCGGGAAATTAAGCGCAAAGCAAAGCGCGCACCCGCCGTCTTCGGCTTCCTATATATAGAAGATATGAAGCTCTTTTTACGCCGCCACGGTGGTCTCCTTGGAGGCGGTCAGCACGTCGACGGGGATCCCTGGCCCCATCGTCGGGGCGACGGTGATGCTCCTGATGTACGTCCCCTTGACGGACGCCGGGCGCGCCCTCGTGATGGCCTGGAGCAGGGTCTTGGCGTTGTCGAAGAGCTGCTCGGGCGAGAACTCCTTTTTGCCGACGAAGTTGTGTATGATTCCGGCCTTGTCCACGCGGAACTCCACGCGTCCGGCCTTGATCTCGCTAACTGCCGCCGCGACGTCGAACGTGACTGTGCCGGTCTTGGCGCTTGGCATGAGCCCGCGTGGGCCGAGCAGCTTGCCGAGCCTGCCGACGGACTTCATCATGTCCGGCGTGGCGATGACCGCGTCGAACTCCATCCAGCCGCCCGCTATCCTCTGGACGAGGTCTTCCCCGCCGACGATGTCAGCCCCGGCGTCCTCGGCCTCCTTGACCTTCTCCCCTGCGGCCAGCACGAGCACGACCTTGGAGACGCCCGTGCCGTGGGGCAGGACGACCGTGCTGCGCACCTGCTGGTCGGCGTGGCGTGGGTCGACGCCCAGGCGGACGTGGACCTCCATGCTCTCGTTGAACTTAGCCGTGGCGATCTCCTTGAACAGGTCGATCGCCTCCCTGAGGCCGTACCACCTTCCTGGGGTGAGCTTAGCCGCGGCCTCGCGGTAGCGCTTGCTGCGTTTCATGCTATTTCACCTCTATGCCCATCGAGCGGGCAGTGCCCTCTATCATCCTCATGGCGGCCTCGACGTCGTAGGCGTTGAGGTCCTGCCTCTTGAGCTCGGCGATCTCCTTTATCTTGACGCGGGAGATCTGGGCGACCTTCTTTTTGTTCGGCACGCCGGAGCCGGACTCGACGCCCGCGGCCTTCTTGAGGAGGACGCTGGCGGGCGGGGTCTTAAGCTCGAACGAGAAGCTGCGGTCGGCGTATACCGTTATGATGGCCGGAATGACCATGCCCGGCTGGTCCGCTGTTTTGGCGTTGAACTGCTTGCAGAACTCCATGATGTTCAGGCCATGCTGACCGAGCGCCGGGCCGACAGGCGGCGCGGGCGTCGCCTTGCCGGCGGGCAGCTGGAGCTTCACCTGACCCACGACCTTCTTTGCCAAAGGAAATACCCCCTATATTTTCTCCAGAGACGTGTAATCGGCCTCGGCCTCTGTCTCGCGTCCGAAGACGCTCACCGTGAAGACCACCTTGCCCTCGCCCTTGTCGGGGAGGACTCGCACCACGGGCCCTGCGTGTCCCTCGAGCGGGCCGCTTTTGACCCTGACGGTGTCGCCTGGCTTCAGGTTTATCTCCACGCGCGGCTTGTGCTGCTCCTTGCCTGGGCTGCCCGCGCGGTTCATTATCTCCCGCATCTCCTTTTCGGAGAGAGGCAGGGGATAGCTGCCGGAGCCGACGAAGCCCGTCACCCCCGGCGTGTGCCGCACGACGTACCACGACTGCTCGCCGAGGAGCATCTCGACCAGCACGTAGCTCGGATAGAGCTTGCGCGCGACCTTGCGGCTCTTCCCGTCCTTCACGGAGACGCGCTCCTCCATCGGGATAAGGACGGAGAAGATGCTGTCCTCCATCCCCATCGTAGCGATGCGCTGTTCGAGGTTAGCCTTGACGCGATTTTCGTAGCCGGAGTACGTCTGCACGACGTACCAGCGGCGCTCGGCCTGCTCCTCCATCTCGAACGTTTCCTCGGACATAGCGCCCCTCCTCCCCGCACGCCCCGGTTTTCACCCCAGGATCGTCGAGAACACCCACGTCAGCAGGAAGTCGACGACTCCGAGGTATAGGGACACGCACAGAGTGAAGGCGATAACGATCAGAGTCGAATACCATATCTGCGTCTTCCCCGGCCATGTAACTTTTTTCAGCTCGGCCTTGGCCTCACGGAAGAAGGTCAGCCATGCAGTCAGCCGAGGAATGGAACGCGCCGGCTCTTTAGCCATACGTAATCACGCACCCGCACAACAAAAATGGCAGGCCCGGCAAGACTCGAACTTGCAACACCCGGTTTTGGAGACCGGTACTCTACCAATTGAGCTACGGACCTGTCTAAAACCCGGAGGAGGCGAACCTCCCCCGTCAAAAAACAGCGTAGAGAATTCTACACTACTTCGCCTCTTTGTGCAAGACCGAAGTGCCACACCATTTGCAGAACTTTTTGAGTTCCAGCTTTTTGGACTGCTTTTTTTTGTTGACGGTCGTGGTGTAGTTGCGCCTCTTGCACTGGGTGCAGACCAAGCCCACTATGTCGGCCAAGGTTCATCCCTCCTTCCCGCGCGGCGCGCCTCATGAGCGGAGCGCCTGGATGCGCTTCAGAGCCTCGTCGTCGATGCTCTCGTAGAGGAGCTTGGCGAGGCCCGCGTTCTGAGGCGTGCGGCTCTGCAGGTTGTTGCGTATCTGGTCTATGTAGTTGCGGTAGAGCTCGTCCTCCCAGACGTAGTAGGGCTTGGCGACGCCGGTGACCCTGATGGACGTGAGGTCGGAGACCCTCTCGCGCTGCTCGTAGAAGCACCGCGCGAAGTGGAGCCCCAGGACTATCTTATATATGACGCTGTGGTTGGACTCGAAGCCGTCCTCCCGCATGTCCTCGTAGACTATGTCGGCTATGTCGTTGAACGTGAAGGTCTTGTTGTTGTTGTAGTCGTAGGAGTTGTTGTTGACCACGTCCTTTATGGAGACGCCGAACTCCCTGTCCAGCGCCCTGTTGATGGCCTCCAGGATGGTGCGGCGCTCGGCCAGCTCGGGGAAGGGGATCTTCAGGACGTCGCTCAGAAGTTTTTTGTAGATCTTCGCCTCTCTTTTCGCGTCCGCGTCGGACGTCGCAAGCTCGGAGGTCTTCGACTTGATCTCCATCTCGGCCATGTCGTCCTGAACCTGCTGCTGGTGCGGCACTGAGGCGCCGCTTATCCTCATCAGGTGGTCGGCGCTCTGCTCTATGCAGTGGTTTTCCTCCGCCAGCTTCAGAAAATGGGCAAACGTCTTGCACCCGACGAGCGCGAAGTCGAAGTCCGACCTGGCATTGCGCATGGACTCCAGAAGCGCGTCGGCGGAGACCTCGGTGTTCTCTCGCTCCAGCTTCTTGATCGACCGCATAAGCAGAGCGAAGTACTCGTTTTTGAGGGCCATGTTCTGCTCCTCGCTCTCGTAGAGCTGGCCCACAGCGTCGCCTAGGAACAGGTGCTCATAATATGACAGCCTATCGCTGGCCTCGCGTACCATCGAATTCATGTTCATCTGATCGATGCCTATGGTGATGACCGTTTTGTTGAGCGCGCGCAGCTTCTGGTACAGCGGGACGTAGTCCCGATCGGAGGCTAGGACTGCGAAGTGGGTGATGTACTCGTTCTGGTATCCGACGGAGAGGCTCTCCACGACGAGCTTTATGTCCGACGTGTTCTTGTGCGGCGTGAGGTACGGAATGTCCTCCACCTCTATCAGATTCGCGTAGAAGTCCCTCCTTATCTCGTAATAGCGGTTGCCCAGTCCGACGGCCTGAAGCGCCCTCTGCATGTCGCCGTAGGCCTTTCTTATGCGGACGTTCCCCAGCTCCTTAAGCTTGATGATGACCTTGGAGATGTCGATCGGCAGGCCCAGAGCCGTGGCGCTGCCTATGAAGTTCTCCAGGTCGATGAAGAGCGCGATGTTGCACTCCGCGTTCGGCACGCAAACACTCCCTTTCCAATATAGAAGGATAAAAAACTCCCCAGCATTAGACACCATCGAATGCCCAAAGTCAAGCGAGGAAAACGGCTAAAATAGAAGCCAGTTCCTATTTTTAAGGAGGATGGCGGACATGAAGGTTTTGGTCGTAGGCGGCGGCGGGCGCGAGCACGCCCTCGCGTGGAAGCTGGCGGACTGTCCGAGTGTCTCGGAGATATACGCGGCGCCTGGCAACCCCGGCATGGCAAGTGTGTCGAGCCTCGTCCCGATCGAGGCGGCGGACGTGGACGGGATGGTAGACTTCGCCTCCAAGCGCGCCATCGATATGGTGGTCGTGGGGCCGGAGCTCCCCCTGTCCATGGGGATAGCGGACCGGCTGGCGGGGCGCGGCATCCTGTGCTTCGGCCCCGGGGCCGAGGGCGCGCGCCTCGAGAGCTCCAAGAGGTACGCGAGGGAGTTCATGACGAGGCACGGGATACCCTGCCCGTCGTGGCGGGCCTTCTCCGACGCGGCTTCGGCGCGGGAGTACGTCGAGTCGCTGCCGGACGCGCCGCTCGTGGTCAAGGCGGACGGGCTGGCTCAGGGCAAGGGCGTCGTGGTCGCGCCGAACAGGGCCGAGACCATGGCCGCGATCGACTGGGCGACGGACGGGCGCTTCGGGCAGGCCGGCGAGTCCCTCCTTATAGAGGAGAAGCTCGACGGGGAGGAGCTCTCCCTGCTGGTACTGACCGACGGGAGGACGATGCTGCCGATGCTCCCGGCGCAGGACCACAAGCGCATAGGCGACGGGGACACGGGGCCGAACACCGGGGGCATGGGCGCCTACTCGCCCGTGTCTATATACACGCCCCAGGTCGCGACGGAGGTCGAGCAGACCATAATCGCCCCCCTGAGGGACGCGTTCGTCTCGGAGAAGCTCGACTACCGGGGCTGCCTGTACATCGGCCTCATGCTGACGAAGGACGGGCCTAGGGTCATCGAGTTCAACGCGCGCTTCGGCGACCCTGAGGCTCAGGCCATCCTGCCCCTGCTGAAGTCCGACCTGTGCGATCTAATGTACGCCTGCGCGTCGGGGCCGACGGGAACGGGGAAAAAGCTGAGCGGGATGAAGCTCGAGTGGAGCGGCTGGCACGCGGTCTGCGTGGTGATGGCGTCCGGGGGCTACCCCCTGAGCTACCAGCAGGGCTTCGAGATAACAGGCATCCCGCAGGACAGCGATAGCCTGACCGTGTTTCACTCCGGGACCGCACGGGCGGAGTCCGGCGCTCTCGTCACGGCTGGGGGGCGAGTCCTCGACGTGACCGGCGTCGGCGCGACGGTCAAGGACGCGCTTAAGCGGGTGTACGCCGGGGTGGAGTCCATACGCTTCGAGAAGCGGGTGTTCCGCCGCGACATAGCCTACAGGGAGATCAGCAGGGCTTGAGCCGCTACCGCCCGATCGGTGAGGTGAGGTTCTCCTGCATAGGCTGCGGGCGGTGCTGCCGCGGCGAGCCTGGGGCTGTCTTCTTCACGCCTGACGAGGGCAGGCGCATAGCGGAGGGCATCGAGGTGAACGGGGAGAGGTTCACGGAGGAGGAGTTCACGAAGATATTCGTGACGATGAAGTGGGGCAGGCCGAGCCTGAGGGAGCGGAGCAACGGGGACTGCGTCTTCTACGACGCGGAGCTCGCCAGGTGCAAGATATATCCGCTGCGCCCGGCCCAGTGCGCCCTGTTTCCCTTTTGGCCGTCGGTCATGAGGTCGAGGGAGTCGTGGGACAGGGAGGCAGAGCTGTGCCCTGGCATGAACGAGGGGCGCCTCTACACAGACAAGGAGATCGAGGCGCTCCTGGCTCTGAGCCCGTTCGAGGATTTATAGGGCCTGCCGCGTTATTACTCCATGATCGAGCGGCGCAGTTCGGCCATGCGGAATATCGCGTCGGAGCGCCGGGCGTCCAGCTCGGCCCGTTCGGCTGCGAGAGTTCTGGCCCGCTCCTGAAGCGTCTTGCGCTCGCTCTCCGGCAGGCATGAGGCCAGGTAGTCGTCCTCGTTTTTGAAGCCCCGCGAGGCCAGCAGCTTCTCGAACGACGCGGAGGCCTTCAGGATGGCGTCGGAGCGTATGTAGACCGACCTGGCCAGGTCCTCCATCTCGTGCCTCATGTCGGCGAAACGGGACACGACCGCGCTGCGCTCCTCGCGCTTGACGTCGGCGAGCGTCCGCGCGAACTCCACGGACTTCACGGCTGCGTCCTCCTCGGCGTCCGGGCTTCGATCCTCCATGAGGGCGACCCTCTGCTGGCGGAAGGCCTCCTTCTCCGCGTTGAGGCGCCGGAGGAGGTCGGTCTTCTTCTTCAGCGCGGCGTTCTTGGCGTTCAGCTCCTCGCGCTTGGCTCGGTCTCTGCTGTCCATGATGGCCGAGCGCTTCTCTAGGTCTGCCAGCCTGCCCCCGTACTCCAGCCACCTAGCCAGCCTGTCCTCAAGGGCGGCCATGACGGTCTCGGGGTGTTCGACTGGGAGGTCGCGGAAGCCCCATGGCGACACCTGGCGGATCAGGTCGATCTGAATGTTTTTTATATCCTCGTCCTGGACGTGGAGCTCCTGAGAAGCCCGGCGCAGGTCGAGGGAGGCGGAGGTCAGTCTGAACTCGGTCTCCTGCCTGGCGCGCGCGGCCTCGTCCCGCTCGGAGCGCACCGACTCGATCTCGGCGCGGGCGACCTCTATGTCCCTGCCGAGCTGCTCGGCACGCCCGACCAGGATTTTTTCCTTCTGCAGCGCGTCGTCTGCCCTCTGCCTCCGTGCGCGCACCGTGTCAAGGCGAAAGACGCCGCCCTCGGACGACATGCCGAGGTCTGCGACGCACTTCGAGAGCCTCGCGTCGAACTGCCCCACCCGCTCGCGGAGCCTGGCCGTCTCGTCGTCCAGCGCGGCCATCTCGCGGCCAATCTGCGCCTCCTTCTCGGAGACCTCGGCGAACGACGCGGACAGGGCATCTGCCTCGCTGTTCGCGGCGTCGAGGGCTGCCTTGGCCTCGCGGACGTCTGGCAGGCGCCCCATGGCGAACGGGTGCGCGGTAGAGCCGCACAGAGGGCAGGGGTCGCCGGCTGAGAGAGCCGCTCTGTCCGCCTCAAGCTCGGCTATTCTCCTTATAAGCGCCATGTGCGTCTCGCAACGGGAACGCTCCTTCTCGGCGGCGCGGAGGGCCGCCTCCACCCGCGCCATCTCGCGTGCCTTGTCCCTGCGCGCGACCTCCAGAATCGACGTCCTCTCCTTGGCCCTGCGCAGCGCCTCGGCAGGCTCCTCTCTGTCCTCTATGATCTTCTCGACGTCCAGAAGCCAGGCCCTCTCGTTCAATAGGGCAGCAAGCGTCTCCCTGTGATCGTCAAGTGTCGCGCCGCCCAGAAGCTCGTCCCGCGACGCCTTCATGTTCCGAAGGGCGCTCTCCAGAGAGGAGTGCCGCGCCTTCAGGGTCTCGTGGACTGCGCTTCGGTCGTCCAGCTCGGCCTGAGCGTCGTGCTGCCCCCGTTCGGCGGACGAGCGCTCGGCTATTACGCGCTCGCGGCGCTCCAGTGCGTCAGTCAGGGCCTCGAAGCGGGCGCGTATGCTGGGTACGCGCTCGGGCAGGCGCTCGTCGATCGAGTTGTGCTGCACGTACTGCCTGGCGTCGCGAAGCTCGATGTTCGTCCTCTCGCGCTCCAGGGCGTCGGCCTCGATCTCGGCGGCCAGGGCAGACGACGCCGCGGTCAGGCGCGTGATCTCGGCGCGCGCCTCAATTATCGGGCCGTCCTTTTTGATGACGTTCACGTCGAGCTCCCTGACCTTGCCAACGACCTCCTGCGTGGTCTTGAGCTCGGCCAGCTTCTGTGAGTAGACGTTCGCGGCGGACTGCATGTCGTCCTCGGCGACGCGAACCTCGGCCTCTGCCTCCGGAGTCCTCGTCTGGTATTCCGCGAGCCTGCGCTTGTCGTTCTCCTGCTCGCGGCGAAGGGCAATAAGCACCGCGTAGGCGTTGCTGAACTCGGTAGCGGCACGGGCTCGGTTCAGGCGCGCAAGCTCCTGGGCAAAGCCATCCTCGCGGCGGGAGAGCTCGGCGTCTTTTTCGGCGATAAGCGCAAGCTCGCGCTTTATGGCCTCAGCCGCGTCGGATTTTTCCGCGTCCATCCCGCGGTTATTTGCGCGCTCAGCTGTTGAATAATCCGAGGAGGTCTGAGACATCTATCCGCGTCTCTTCAAGTTTCATGCGTATGGAGTCGGCTTCGTCCGTGAGCTTGCCCTTGGCGTCTAGGACGGCCCTGGCCTCATCCAAACGGCGGTAGGCTGCCTCGCTCTGTCCTCTGTCAAAGAGTGCCGAGGCCGCTTTGATTATGAAGGCGCCCAAGAACGCCTCCATCTTGCGCGCTTTGTCCTCGTCCCTGTCTCCAAAGTGGAGCTTGGTCAGCTTCAGTATCTCCCAAGCGAGCAGGTCATCGCTGATGCTCGCTATCTCGTCGAGCACGCGGTCGAACTCGGTCTTGAAGGACGACGAATCGACGTACCGCTCCTTTGACATAAAATCGTAGGCTGGGGTGAAGGCGCTGCTTCCCTTTGCCATGCTTCCGGTCTCGGTGGTTTCGGCGTTTATGGTACTCTCCTCCTAATTTGGTGCTGCGGGCTTTTCGGAGGCGCGCTGACCGCGTTCGTCATGCCGCCACGCTTCTCTCCCCGATCTTGGCGGACAGGGCCTCCACCTCGCGCGCCTGCTCGGCGAAACCGTCGCGTCCCATCAGGCCGTAGGTGTAGTCCTTCCCGCGCTCGACGCCGGGCTGGTCGAAGGGGTTCACCTTCAGAAGGAAGCCGGTCAGGGCCGTCACGTACTCGAAGAACTGTATCAGCCCGCCCAGGTGCCTCGCGTCAAGGGCGCCGAGCGACATCGACATCACAGGGCGTCCGGCCTTGCTCAGCGCGGCGGCGGTCGCCTCGGCCTCGAAGTTGCGCAGGCCGTTCATCGACTTTCCGTGCAGGTACGCCAGCTTCTCGAACGACTTTTCCTGAGCCGCGGGGAGCACTATGTCCTTCTTCCCCTCGACCGTCAGGATCGTGTAGAGCTTGTCGTCGGGGCCGGACGTGTAGAGCTGAATCTGCGAGTGCTGGTCGATGGTGCCGAGGGCGCGGACCGGGGTCGACCCCTTGCCGTCCTTGCCGAGGGACTCGCCCCAAAGCTGCGCGAACCACTCGCCGAAGCGCTCCAGCGCGTCCGCGTAGGACATCAGGACGGTCACGTTACGCTTATTAATATGAAGGAAGTTTAGCCCTGCCATGACCCATGCGGCGTTGTCGAGCAGCGACCCGGCCCCGGCGATCCTGTCGTCCATCTCAGCGGCGCCGGCCAGCAGGGCGCCGCAGTCTATGCCGAGAGCCCATGCCGAGAGCAGCCCGACGCAGGACAGAACCGAGAAGCGGCCGCCCACGTCCGCCGGGAGCACCAGGCTCTTGCAGCCGGTCTCCTCCACGAAGGGGCGCAGTATCCCCTTCTCCTTGTCCGTGACGACGACCACCCTCTCGCGCGCGCCGGCGCTGCCCAGGGCGTCGCGGAGCTTCTCCCAGAAGAAGAGGAAGTTCGCCGCCGTCTCCGCCGTGCTGCCCGACTTGCTGACCACGACGACGGCCGTGTTCTCCGGGTCGATGAGGTCCCACACGGCTCTGCCGTCGGCCGGGTCGACGTTGTCGGCCATGAAGAAGCGAGGGCCGCCGCGCTTGGCCTTGGGGATCTCGTTCCAGTACGGAGGCAGCAGGGCTCCGTGCAGCATCAGGTTGCCCAGGGCCGACCCTCCTATGCCGACCTGAACGATCGACTCGCGCGTGGCGAGCCACCGAGCCAGGGCCTGGACGTCGTCCGTCCCCCTTCTGGGAAGGTTCATCCAGCCGAACCCTTCTTTACCCTCGGCGGCCCCGGCACGGAGCCACGCGTCCCCCTCCTTGAGCGCCGGGGCAAGCCCCTCCAGTCCGGCAAACGTCACGTCGTCCGTGAACGCTGCCCCGTAAGCAAGCGACAAAATTCCCACAGCCACCCCTCCTTCAGCGAAAGTCTAGAGCGCGTGTATAATCAGTGAACAGATGATACCACACGAGCGGACTTTTTGTCCTAAGGGGGAATTGCGTGATGGACTCGCAGTGTGCGGGAAGGCTCGACTTGATCGTCGAGAAGTACCGAGGCGCGAGGGGCGCGGCGATACCTCTCCTAGCCGACGTTCAGCGCGAGGTCGGCTGCGTCTCCCGCGAGGCTTTGGAGTACGTTGGGCGCAGGCTTTCTATTCCGCCCGCCGAGCTTTTCGGGGTCGCCACGTTCTACGCGATGTTTCGTTTCAAACCTCAGGGGAAGTACCTCGTCCGCCTCTGCCGGGGGACGGCCTGCCACGTTCAGGGCTCGGCAGGCCTGCTGCAGCGCGTTGAGCGCGAGCTCGGCATCTCGGACGGGGAGACAACGCCAGACCTCCTGTTTACCCTCCAGTGCGTGGCCTGCCTTGGCTGCTGCAGCCTAGCCCCGGTGATGATGGTGAACGGCGACGTCCACGGACGCCTCACACCCGACGCCGCCGTCAAGGTCCTGAACGGGCTGAGGGAGGCGAACTAAGATGTCCGAAACTTTGGTTACAGTCGGCCTGGCGAGCTGCGGCATAGCAGCTGGCGCCCTCCCTGTGGCGGAGGAGCTCAGGCGCCTGCTGAACGGCCGGGTCAAAGAGGTGGGCTGCCTAGGCTACTGCTACATGGAGCCTCTGGTCAGCGTCATACGGGACGGCAAGACCTACGTCTACGGCCACGTCGACGTGGAGGCCGCGCGCCGGATCGCCTCGGAGCTTGACGGAGGAGAGATGAGCGCGGCGCTCAGAGAGCGCCTGATACTGACCGACGACCCGAACGAGACCGGCAGCGAGAGCGAGCGGGCCTCGAAGCAGGTCAGGATCGTCCTCAGGAACAGCGGCCTCATAGACCCGAAGAGCATAGACGAGTACATCGCCCGCGGAGGCTACAAGGCGCTGGAGCGAGCCGTCAAGGAGATGTCCCGCGAGGACGTCATCAAAGAGGTCAAGGACAGCGGACTCCGCGGACGCGGCGGCGCAGGCTTCCCGACCGGCATGAAGTGGGGCTTCGCAAGGGGAGCAAAGGCGGCCGAGCCCAACGCCTCGAACCCGAACGGCACGGACAAGTACATGGTCTGCAACGCCGACGAGGGCGACCCTGGCGCGTTCATGGACAGGTCGGTTCTTGAGAGCGACCCCCACAGCGTCATAGAGGGCATGGCGATAGGGGCATACGCGGTCGGGGCGTCGCACGGCGTAATCTACTGCCGCGCCGAGTACCCGATGGCGATAAAGCACCTCGGCATAGCGCTCGAACAGGCGCGGGAGCGCGGCTACATCGGCGAGGGGGCGAAGGAGAGGTTCGGCGACCCGGACTTCAGCTTCGACATGTATATAAAGGAAGGGGCCGGCGCGTTCGTCTGCGGCGAGGAGACTGCTCTGATCGCCTCCGTCGAGGGCAAGCGGGGTATGCCGCGTCCGCGTCCGCCGTTCCCTGCGAACAGCGGGATATGGGGCAAGCCGACCAACATCAACAACGTCGAGACCTGGGCCAACGTCCCATGGATAATCCAGAACGGCGCGGCAGCCTTCAGCGCATACGGCTGCGGCAAAAGCAAGGGGACTAAGGTCTTCGCGCTCGCGGGCAAGATAAAGAAGGGCGGGCTGGCCGAGGTTCCGATGGGCATGACGCTCCGCGAGGTCATATACGGCATAGCGGGCGGTATCGAGAAGGACCGCAGCTTCAAGGCCGTGCAGCTCGGCGGGCCTTCGGGCGGCTGCGTGCCGGAGTCCCTGCTTGACACGCCGGTCGACTACGAGTCCATCAACGCGACCGGCGCGATAATGGGCTCGGGCGGCATGGTGGTCATGGACGAGGACACGTGCATCGTGGACGTGGCGCGGTTTTTCCTTGCCTTCGTCCAGAAGGAGTCCTGCGGCAAGTGCCCGTTCTGCCGCATAGGGACGAAGCGCATGCTCGAAACCCTGGAGCGGATCACGAACGGCTCAGGCCGGAGCGACGACCTGGACAGGCTGCTGTCCCTCGCGTCAATAGTGAAGGACGGCTCGCTCTGTGGACTCGGCCAGACGGCGCCCAACCCCGTGCTGACCACGGTGAAGTACTTCCGCAGCGAGTACGAGGCGCATATAGGCGAGAAGAGGTGTCCGGCCAAGGTCTGCGCGGCGCTCATACGCTACTCGATAGACGAGAGCCGCTGCGTCGGCTGCGGGCGCTGCGCCAAGAACTGCCCCGTCAAGGCCATAAGCGGCTCGCTCAAAAATCCGCACCGCATCGACGACGCGCTCTGCGTCCGATGCGGCCTGTGCGCCAAGAACTGCCCCGTTTCCTGCATATCAGTCGAATGACGCCGGCTGTCAGGAGGAAGACGACATGACAAACAGAACCGTAAAAGTTAATATTGACGGGCGGGACGTCTACGGCTTTCCTGGCCAGAAGCTGCTCGACCTGTGCCGTGAGGCCGGAGTCGACATTCCGACGCTCTGTTACGACCCGCACCTTTCGACGCACGGGGGCTGCTCGATGTGCTTGGTCGAGATCGAGGGAGCGAAGGCCCTCGCGCGGGCGTGCGCCAACGACATAGCGCCGAACATGGTCGTGCGGACCGACACCACGCGGGTGACCTCCGCGCGCCGCCTCGCGCTGGAGCTTATGCTTTCCGACCACGTGGGGGACTGCCGCTCGCCCTGCACTCTGGCCTGCCCCGCTCAGGGGAAGGTGCAGGCGTACGTGAACCTCACCGCCCTCGGCGACTTCCGCGCGGCGCTGGACGCGCTCCACGACAACATCCCGCTGCCGGCCGGCATAGGCAGAGTCTGCCCGGCCCCGTGCCAGAAAAAATGCCGCCGCAACCTGGTCGACGAGACCGTCTCCATACGGGAGATAAAGCGCTTCGTCGGCGACTGGGGCATAGCGAGCCAAAACCTCGGCGCCCTGCCGGCCATCGAGGAGAACGGCTTCAGCGTCGGGGTGGTCGGCGCCGGGCCAGCGGGACTTTCCTGCGCTTACTTCCTCAGGCGCGCCGGGTGCTCCGTCACCATCTACGAGCGCGAGGCCAAGCCCGGCGGAATGATGAGGTACGGCATACCTGACTACCGCCTGCCCCAGGAGGTCATCGACGCCGAGGCAGCTTGGATACTCTCCCACGGGATAGAGCTCAAGACGGGCGTCGCGCTCGGCAGAGACGTCCAGCTTGAGGAGCTCCGCCTGAGGCACGACGCGGTCGTCCTCGCGATGGGCTGCTGGAAGTCCCAGCCGATGAGGGTCAAGGGCGAGGACTCCGCCGGCGTAGTCGGGGGGATCGACTTCCTGTACACGGTGAACACCCACAACCCGATGAAGGTTGGCCGCCGCGTCGCCGTCGTCGGAGGGGGCAACACCGCCATGGACGCCTGCCGCTCCGCGCGCCGGCTCGGAGCCGAGAAAGTGTATGTGGTCTACCGCCGCACGAGGGAGGAGATGCCCGCCGAGCCGGACGAGATACGCGAGGCGATGGAGGAGGGCGTCGAGTTCGTCTACCTTGCCGCCCCGAAGTCCGTCCTCGTGGACGGAGACGGGAAGGCCAACCGCCTCCTGTGCGAGCGCATGGAGCTGGGCGAGCCCGACGCGTCCGGACGCCGAAGCCCCGTGCCTACCGGCGCCGAGTTCGAGATCGAGGCCGACATGGTCATCTCGGCCATAGGCCAGACCGTCGACCTGTCCCTCATGGGGCCGAGCGGCACTCTGCACGACGGGCGCCATATGAACGTCGACGCCGACTACGCCACGCCTCTCGCCGGGGTGTTCGTATGCGGCGACCAGCAGACCGGAGCGAAGATAGCGATCGAGGCCATCGGCAACGGACACTGGTGCGCCGACTCGGTCGAGCATTACCTGAAATACGGGGTAGCAAAGAAGCCCTTCGTCTACGACGTGACGAACGACGCCCTGACCGAGAAGGACTTCGAGGACGAGCCGAGGATACCGCGCGTTCACCCTGCCGAGGGCTCGGTGGAGGCGAGGCTCGCCGCGCCGGATAAGGAGTACGCCCGCGGCTACACGCTGGAGCAGGTTCTCAGCGAGGCCAAGCGCTGCATGGAGTGCGGCTGCCCCGACATTCGCGAGTGCAAGCTCAGGAAGTACGCGACGGAGCTAGAGGCGTGCCCCGACTGGGTCTCCGGCGCGCGCGTCCACAGGACGGAGGACGAGAACGCGCGCTACGTCCGCAACATGGACAAGTGCGTGCTCTGCGGGAAGTGCGTCAGGGTGTGCGACGAGGTGATCGGGGTTCACGCCATCGACTTCGTGAGGCGCGGCTTCGACTCCACGATAGCGCCGCAGTTCCTCACGGACATGGAGAGCTCGGACTGCGTCTTCTGCGGCCTATGCGTTCAGGCCTGCCCGGTCGGGGCTCTGACCGAGCGGCGCATCGAGCGCCTGCCCCACCAGACGGAGTTCCGCGAGGTGAGAACCACCTGCCCGCACTGCCCCCTTGGCTGCGAGATAATCCTGAACATATCGAAAGCCGACGGCCGCGTCGCGCGCGTGACCACGGATTTGGAGAACCCCGCCAGCCCGAACCGCGGCCTGACATGCCTGCGCGGCAAGTGGATATTCGGAGGCGACGACCGCATCACGACCCCGACGCGCGGCGGCGAGCCCATAGATTGGAGCACGGCAATGGCAGCCCTGTCGGAGGCAGTCAAGAAGGGCGGCAGGGAAAACACTGCGTTCTTCCTATCTGCGTCTCTGACGGATCAGGAGCTCGAGGCGATGCGTCCGTTCATCGGCGACTCCGCCGTGACGGTCAAGGGAATAACAAAGCTGCTCGACCTGGCCCCGCTCGACCGCGCCACCACGTCCGTCATACAGGACATGGCTAGGCTGGCCGCAGCCGTCGACTTGAGCAGGGACACGAGCCAGTTCGACCCCAAGCTCAAGGCGCTGTACGCCGTCGGGGCCAACATCAAGGGATTGCTTAACCTGAACCTCAACATGAACTCCGGCCACTCTAACTCCCGTGTGTTCATAGGCTGCGCGCCTGAGGACTTCCCTGAGCTTTCCGAATCTGCGCCTGCCGATTCCGTGGTGCTTTCGGTCAATGCCCGGCCGGACGCTAACTCTCTGTTCCTGCCGATCACTTCGGAGTTTGAGCGCGAAGGGACGTACACGGGGCTTTGGGGCGGCGTGCTGCCGGTTCACGCCGGGCCTTTGCCGCCCGACGGGGTCAAGAGCCTGAGGTGGATATTCTCGCGCCTCGCCGGCCTATGAGGGGGTGCACTTTGCAGCAAAAAGAAGGATGGAGCTCCGTGTGCGAGACGCGGGTTCGCTACGGCGAGACCGACCAGATGGGCGTGGCCTACTACGGGCGCTATCTGGACTGGTTCGAGATGGGGCGGACGGAGCTCTGCCGCCTGATGGGCAAAAGCTACGTCGAGTGGGAGAGGGACGGGATTCTTCTGCCGGTCGTCGAGGCCAACTGCCGCTACAAGTCGTCGCTGTTCTACGACGACGTAATCGAGATAGCCGCCCGCGTGAAGGACGTGTCGCGGGTCAGCGTGGTCTTCGAGTGCGCCGTCTTCAGGAAGGCCGACGGCAAGGTCGCAGCCGAGGGCTGGACCAAGCACGCCTTCGTGGACAAGGCCGGCAAGCTGCTGAGAGGCGGCTGTGCCCTAAGCGAGTGGCTCAGCGCGAACGTTTTATCTAAGCCGCGCTAGGATCATTAAAAGAAGCCGGGGCGCGCCTACGGGCTCGTTCCGGCTCTTTATGGAACGTAAGACTGGAGGTTTTCATATGGGCTACCTTTACAGGATGGCGGGGATAAGCAGCTTCCCGCTCGCATTTGCCGAGAAGCTGGTTAAGAACCACGGGTACTCCGTCTTCATAGAGACGGGCACCTACGACGGCAGAAACGCCCGCCGCTGCGCCGCCGTCTTCGACACGGTCTACACGATCGAGGCGTCGAAGGAGCGCTACGACCTCACCCTTTCCTTAGAGAGAGAGAAAGAGAGAGAGAGAGAGAGAGAGAGAGAGAGAGAGAGAGAGAGAATTTTCGCGTGCACTATGAGTTCGGGGACTCTAGAGTAGTTCTGCCCAGGATTCTTGAGGCCGAGCGCGGCAAGAAGAAGATTTTCTGGCTTGACGCGCACTACTCCGGCGGGGACACGTTCAAGAACAGCTCGCCCCTGCTGGCCGAGCTCGACGCCATCAACAGCCTGGGCGGAGAGCAGTCGGTGATATTCATCGACGACGCTAGGTTCATCCACACTGTCTACTTCGGCGAGCGCTACTGCGAGTACGCTGATCTTATCCCGCGCCTGTCCTCCGACATAGGGCGTTACATCGTCTGCGCGAACGACGCGTTCATCGCCGCCCCGCGCGCCCTGAAGGAGGAGATCGACGACTACTGCCTCGACTGCGTGGTCGCGGAGGACGCAAATCCCAAACTGTCGTGGAAGATGAAGGTCAGGTCGGCGCTCAAGGCTCTGGGCTTGTGGGGACTCGTTCAGCGCATCCGAGGAAGGAGAACTTGATCTCTCACTACGCTGTGCCGGCTAGCTCCAGGGAGCCGCGGGCTCGGAGGGCTTCCCGCAGGGAGGGGTGGGCTGACAGGGTTGGGTCGGACTCCAGCAGCGCTGCGGCGTCGGAGCGGGCCATCTCAAGCAGGCCGCGGTCTTTAGTCAGGTCTGCCACGCGGAAGTCGGTTAAGCCGTGCTGCCGCACGCCGCACACCTCGCCTGGGCCGCGCTGCCGCAGGTCGGCCTCGGCTATCTTGAAGCCGTCCGTCGACGAGGCAACGGCACGCAGCCTCGCAGCTCCCTCCGCGGACGTCTGCCCGGCCAGCAGCACGCACATCCCCGCCTCCGCACCTCGCCCTACACGCCCGCGAAGCTGGTGAAGCTGCGCCATCCCGAACCGCTGCGCGTCCTCCACGATCATCAGTGTCGCGCGCGGCACGTCCATTCCAACCTCGATGACCGTCGTCGAAACCAGCAGGTCGGCCTCGCCGTCCGCGAAGGCTCGCATCACCGCCTGTTTTTCAGCTCCATGCATCTGACCGTGGAGCAGAGCCACGCGAAGCCTCGGCAGCGCGCACTTGAGGAACTCATAACGCGACAGCACAGCCGTCAGGTCGAGCTTGTCGCTCTCCTCGATCAGGGGACAAACCCAGTAGGCCTGGCCGCGGCCGCGTGAACCCAGATGTTCGTTCATATACGTCAGGATTTTCTCCATCGCCGCGGGGGTGGAGCGCAGCACTCTGGTCTTGACGGGCTTGCGGCCAGGGGGCTGCTCGTCCAGCACCGACACGTCGAGGTCTCCGTAGATGGAGAGGGTCAGAGTGCGGGGGATGGGCGTCGCGGTCATGACAAGCATGTGGGGAAGCGGCGAGCCGGTCAGGAGCGCGTTCTTCTGCGCCACGCCGAAGCGGTGCTGCTCGTCCACCACAACCAGAGCCAAGCGTCTGAACTCCACGTCAGAGCTCAGCACCGCCTGAGTGCCGATCAGCACCTGAACCTCGCCGCCGGCGATGGCGTCGGTGACGGCGCGGCGCTCCCTCCTGCCGAGCGACCCGGTCAGAAGCGCAGCCCTTGCCCCGAGCAGCCGGTCTTTCAGCTTGAAATAATGCTGCTGCGCCAGCACCTCCGTCGGAGCCATGAACGCCGTCTGACCGCCGCCCTCCGCGGCCATTAGCATCGCCGCCACAGCGACGAGCGTCTTGCCAGACCCGACGTCCCCCTGAAGCAGGCGGTTCATAGGCACGCCGGACGCCATGTCGCGGGCTATCTCGCCTATCACGCGGGTCTGAGCGCCGGTGGGGCGGAACGGCAGAGAGCCGATGAAGCGCCCGCAAAGCGAGCTCGGAGAAACAGAGCAGGCAGGCGTTTTCTGCGCTGTTAGCGCCGTTCGGACTGGTGCTCCTGACGCCGCGGCGTGGCGCATTTTGCGCGAGAGGAGGCCGGCTTGGAGCAGGAAGAGCTCGTCGAACGCCAGGCGCGTTCTTGCCTTCAGCCAAGCCTCCCTGTCGCCGGTCGGGCTGTGGAGCTCGCGCACCGCGCTTTGGGGGGACGGGAATGCGTGCTTGTTTTTGATTTCGTCGGGAAGGAAGTCCTTCATGAGTGGAAGCCATTGTTCGAGGGCATAGGCGACGGAGCGGCGTATGAAGTGCTGGTTCAGGCCGGACGCGGCAGGGTAGACCGGCATAAGCCTCCCGACGACCTCGGGGGGTGAGTTCGTGAGCACCTCTACTTCGGGGTTGACGAACTGGAGCCCGCTTTCGACTCTGCCGTAAAGGGCGACGCGTGAGCCCGGGAGGAGGGTGAAGCCCGGCCTGTTGAACCACACGGCTCGGACGGGCAGCGAGAAGAGCGCCCCGTCTTCGGCGTCCGTCAGGGCGGCGGCGGCGAGGGGGAGGCTGCCGTTCCGGGCCCTGCGCGACTCAAAGGACTGCACCACGGCGACGACGGCTGCGTCATCTCCCTCGCGCACGGAGGAGAGTGGCACGATGTTCCGGCGGTCTTCGTAGCGGCGTGGGAAGAGGAACAGGAGGTCTTCCACCGTATTCACGCCGAGGCGGGAGAAGGCGCGCTCCCTCGCGGGGCCCACGCCTTTCACTAACCTAACGGGGGCGGAGAGAGCTTCGGCGATGGCCATAATGGCGAAGGTTTTCCGTCAATATTCCTCTTAGTTTCGTCCATCAGGGAGGATAAAAGTGCCCTCAGGCTCGTCTGTTTCGGGCTCGGCGGGCGGTTGTTCGCTCAGACGCTGGAACTCGCTGGTGAACTTAGCGAGGAGGTCGCTGACCTCGTGGATGATGCGGTTGCGCTCGGCCTTGACGTAGGCGGTCTCGTTTTTGAGGGCGTCGAGCTCGCGGGTTGCCTTGCCGACGCGCCGGATGGCCTCGGAGTGGGCGCCGGAGAGGACCTCCTCGCGGCGTTCGTTGGCCTCGGCCACGAGCTTTTCGGCCTCCCACGTGGCGGTCTCAACGCGTTTTTTTGCCTCGGCGTCGGCTGCCTCCAGGCGCTTGGCTACCTCGCGCTCGATGGACTCGTTGCGCCTTTTTGAGTCGGCGTCGAGCTCCTCGAGGCGGCGTTTGAGCTCGGAGCGCATGCCCTCGACGTCGCGTTCGATGCCCACGAGCGAGAGGCGGCCGGCGTTCACTATCTCCTCGGCCTCTTTTCGGGCGGCTTCGATGATTCCGCTGGCCTCGCGGTCGGCTTGGGAGCGCTTGTTTTCGGCCTCAGCGAGGGTCGTCTCGGCCATGCGCTCGGCCTCGTCACGCGTCTCCTGAGCGCTTTTCTGGGCGAGGATGAGCGTCTCCTTGATGGTCTCTGCCATGGCCTCGTGGCGGTTCAGCCGCTCCTCGAGCTCTGAGGCGCGGCGTTGCTGTTCGGCGAGCGCCAAAGCGTAGGACTCCACGTCGTCGGCGACCTGATTCATAAACTCCTCGACGTCGGCAATGGAATACCCGCCGAACGAGGTCTTCTTGAAGACCTTCATCTCAACATCCTTGGCGGTCAGAAGCTCCATTTGCTTACTCCCCCTCTACCCACCACTGGAGCATGCCCTCCCGTGGTGCGATGAGAAAAAGGGACGGTCCGATCCGCTCTATCTTGCCCTTGTGAGCGAAGGCGACCCCTCCCATAAAATTGATGAAACTGCGTCCCTCTTCGAGGCGCTCTGACTCGAGGCCCTGCAGGTCGAGCAACACCATGGCACCGCCAAGCAGGGCGTCGCGCAGACCCAGCTTCGACTCCTCGGACGGAATGCCCCTGAAGAACACAAGCTGAGGCAGGCGCTTTTTTACGGCGCGCCCGTCCGTCCGCTTTCCAACACCTTCACTACGCTCGTTACGTTCGCTGCGATCCCTGCGTCCTCCGCGTCTAGTCCCGGATTCTTCTTCAGCGTACTCCTCATCCTCGTCCTCTTCGTAGTCATCCCCAAAGCCGAGGAATTTCAGCCAGTTAGACACCGGGTCATCCCTCCTTACGGGGCGGAACGAGTCCGCCGTTTTCAGCATTATACATTATGGTAGGTTCTTGGGCCGAAAATGGCCGTGCCGATTCGCGTTCTGGTGGAGCCCTCCATGACTGCCCACTCGAAGTCGCCGCTCATGCCCATCGACAGGACGGGGAGGGGCAGCCCTGAGCGCTGCCGCGCGTCCTCGGCTGTGCGGCGCAGGAGCGCGAAGGCGGCCCTGACCGATCGCTCGTCGGAGTTGGGGCCTATGGTCATCAGTCCGTCAAGGCGCAGGTGGCCGCATGCGAGGACGCAGTCGAGCAGCTGGGGGAAGGCCTCGGGAGTGACGCCGGTCTTGGAGGCCTCGCCGGAGGTGTTGACCTCGATGAGCACCGGCATGGGCGGCGACGTCACCGCGCTGTTCAGGGCGAGTGCGAGGGCGGTGGAGTCGATGGAGTCTATCGAGTCGAACAGGGCTGCGGCCTTCTTGACCTTGTTGCTCTGGAGGTGTCCGATCATGCGGCAGGGGCAGTCCGGCCTGGCGCCGCGCCTCTCGGCCTCTTGGACGCGGTTGTCGCCGATGGAGTCGACGAGGGCGGCGACCGCGAGAACCTCCTGGGCCGTGCGGGTCTTGACCACGGCGAGGAGCTCGACCGCGCCGTTTTCCTGTCCGCGAGACGCCCGTGCGATCCTGCTGCGCACGTCCGCAACTCTTTCAGCCAAACTCGCCGTAGTGTCGGGCAACCGAACCAGCCTCCTTGGGGCCTCTCGACCCCTTTTGGGGCGTATTATACAGCCGGTGCCGGCGAAACGTTCAGCGTTTTTTGCGGAATCCCTTAGTTATGTCGCGCTGGTCGATGAGGCGCAGGGTGGGGTCGGGTGTGTGGAGCGGGTAGAGGTCGGCGCGTCCGGTGCTCCAGAGGGAGGGGGATGCGTGTCTGTAGGGCAGAATAATGAAGAGGAGCGCCAAGCAGGCCGCGACGCCCGCCGCTGCTGCCAGGGAGAGCGCCGTCTTGCGGCCTACGGAGAGGAGCCCCGCGTCATAAAGAGCAACGCCGTGCCATGCCATGAGCAGCCAGGCGAAGGGCCAAGCGAACCGAACCGAACCGTTAGAGAAGAACCAAAATATCAGTGACCCATATAGTGCAAGCAGTGTCAAGATCGGGATTCCAAAGGGCAAGCCTGCCCTTTGGTGGGGTTTGGGGCAAAGCCCCAAATAGAGCGTCATCAGCAACGATAAAGCAAGCGGCCCCCAAAAGAGCCCCACCCCGAATCGGTCGTCGAGTGCGCGCTTAAGCCAGTCGCCTACCCACTCGCGGACGGGGTTGTCGCGTTTGTCCATTTGGAAGGCGGGTCCCAGTCTGTCGAAGTTGCGTATTACGTGGAACTCTGTTTCGACCTCGTCTTTGGAGAGAGCCCATGGTGCGTTAGTGAGGCCGATGGGGATTGGGGAGGGGAAGAGAGCCCAGCCGGAGGTGACGACGTTGCGGGCCATGTAGCCGAATAGGAGCAGTGTGGGGATGACGGCGGCGAGGGCGATGGCTTTGCGGCAGTTAGGCTTGATGATGAAGGCTGTGGCATAGGTTGCGGTGCAGAGGGCGAGGAGGACGACTGGCATGGGCTTAATAGTGAAGGCCGTCATGACCAGCGTGGGGATGATGAAGAGGGCGAAGGGGGTTAGCCTGTCGACGGCGTAGAGTCCGGCGATGATGAGGGCGTGGAAGACTGGGGATTCAAAGTAGAGGCCGGGGCGCCACCAGAGGAGGTCGAGCAGCAGGTAGGCGAAGCAGATGAGGGAGTAGGTGCGGGCGCGAGGGGAGCCGTAGACCAGGGCGTGGGTGATTTGGAGCATGGTGGCGGCGAGGAGGAACTGGACGACGAGCCAGGAGGAGCGTCCGTCCCAGATCCAGTTGTCGAGGAGAGCGGCGAAGGAGAAGAAGGAGGATGCCGTTGCGTAGCCGAGTCTGCTGTGGAGGTTGGCGAGGCCGGGGATGGTGGCGTAGCTGTTTATCCAGTCTATAGTTTCGAGGTGGTAGCCTCTGGTGTCGCTGCTGTATTGGATGGTGGGGCATAGGGAGGGGAGGGAGGTCAGGAGCAGGATAACAAAGCACGCCAGGAGGAACGGGGCGTCCTTGCGGTGAGGGCGGCTGTGTGGTGGCAGCATTAGGCCGACTGCTCCGATGGCGCCGGCTAGGGACATGGCCATAGTGTTCAGGGGGAAGAACAGCTGGGCGATGCCGGCGACGGCTATCAGGCAGGTTAGGCCGAGCCAGAAGGAGTCGAAGGTGCCTATGTCTTGCCGCCAGGGGGAGGCGGCTAGTCTGCCGATTCCGGTGATTATGGCGTACCACAGGCACCATGATGCAATTATAAATAGCATGGGGTTCATACCTCCGTCATTTTGTTCTTTTTTGGGCGATGGCTGTTTTGATCCAGCGCCACTCGTCGAAGCGCAGGGATAGGGTGGCGGCGGCGTAGACTGAGCCTCCTAGCAGCACGGCTCCGAGGCACCAGAGTGTTCTCAGCGCTGCCGATGCTCCGGCGTCGTAGGGAAACGAGGCGCGGAACAAGATTAGTGCTGTCCCCATGGCGGCGAGGGCGAGGGCGGACTTAATGATCCAGCGCAGGGGGAAGGAGGGGAAGGTGGCGGTTTTTCTTCTGATATATAGTAGTCCTAGGGGGCCGGCGAGAGTGAACGCCACGCTCGGGGCGAGGGCTAAGCCGCGGTAGCCCATTGGGAACATCAGGGCGCAGGACAGGGCGGCTGTGCATGCCACGCTGAACAGGGTGGTTTTGAACGCCTCGCGCGGCATGGAGAGGGCGTAGAGCCCGCGCATGACGACGGTGGAGCAGGCCATGCCGGGCAGGCCGAGCACGCTGAGCACCAGCGCGGCCTCGGTTGCCTCCCACGCCCATGTGCCGAACGCGCCGCGGACGAACAGCAGGTGCACGAACGGCCCCGCTATGACGGCCAGTCCGAGCGACGCTGGGAGGACTATGAACAAAGCGAACCTCAGGGCGTCGCCCAAAGTGGATAAGAAGTCCTCATGTGCGGCGGCGCGCGAGAGCTGCGGCAGCACGGCCTGGGATACGGCTATCACGAAGAGGCCTAGGGGGAGCTGGATCACGCGGTTGGCGTAGTTCAGGACGGAGATGCTGCCCTCCTCGAGGAATGACCCGAGCATGCGGCTGATGACGGGGTTTATCTGGTTCAGGGAGAGGCCGGCGGCGTAGGGGAGGAAGAGCGCCATCATGCGGCGGAGGGACGGGTCGGAGAGGTCTGGGCGCTCAGGAAGCAGCGTCACGCCGAGTCTGCGTCCCCAGAGCCATTGGCTGAAGAAGTGCGCGAAGCCGCCGGCCAGCACGGAGAAGGCGAGGCCGAGCACTCCGAAGCGCCCGACGAGGAACGGAGCGGAAACTATGAAGGCCAGGTTGCTGAAGGCCGGGGCCAGAGCGGGCACGAAGAAGGAGCCCATGCTGTTGAGCACCCCCATTGCGAGGGCGGCCAGGGAGATGATGAACAGGAACGGGAACAGCCAGCGGGTGAGGTGCGTCGCGAGGGCGGCGGTCGGGACGTCGAAGCCCGGTGCCATGACGAAGGTCAGCAGGGGTGCGGCGGCGATGCCGAGCATGGTGACGCCGAGTGATGCGACGATGAGCACTGTCAGGGCCTGACGCGCGAGGGATATGGCGCGTGGCAGTCCGTCTGCAAGGGTGCGGGAGAAGACCGGGACGAAGGCGGCTGAGAGAGCTCCCTCCGCAAGAAGCTGCCGTGCTAAGTTCGCGCCGGTGTAGGCGACGTTGAAGGCGTCGAGCTGCCCTGAGGCGCCGAAGAACGCCGCTGTGACCATCTCGCGGGCAAGCCCCAGCACGCGGCTCAGACATGTCCCGACCATCATAAGAAGCGCGTGCCTGACCATGCGAGCAGGCTCCATTACTCAAGGCCTCCTTGAGGTCTGAGCCCCCTATAATAGATACTGCCAGCTTCTCCAGGGGGATGATTATAAATGTGCTTGCGCGTTTGGTGTGTCGGCAACGCGCTTATGGGCGACGACGGGGTTGGCTGCCGAGTCGCGGAGCTTCTTAGGGACGCTTCCGTGGCAGTAACGGACTGCGGGGTGGCGCCGGAGAACCATTTGGGAGAACTGCGCCATATGAAGGGCACGCTGCTCATCGTTGACGCGGTCGACATGGGGCTGGAGCCGGGCGAGACGCGGATTATGACCCTCGACGACGTGGGGGCAGGCGTCGTGGAGACGAGCCACGGCGTGCCGCTGTCCGCGTTGCTTGCGCCGTTCAGGGATAGCATGGAGATGCTCGTCCTTGGGATTCAGCCCGGCCAGCGGGAGCTGGGCCGGGCTCCGTCGCCTGCTGTGGAGAGGGCGGCCGTGCGGGTTTCGGAGAGCATCATCAGGGGCGATTGGCGGCGGTCATAGCTCGGTACGTCATCTCGATGGCCTCGCCGCGCGTGATGGGCTTTGCAGGGTGGAAGACTCTGTCCGCGCGGAAGACGTCCAGAACCCCTGCCGCGGTCATGGCGTCGACCAGCTCCCGCGCACGGTGCCCGTCAGGCAGAGAGAAGTAACTCGCATGGGGAGCCTGCTCTCCGTACGGTATGCCGAATGCGGAGGCTAGGGCGGCGGTGAAGTCCCAGCGCGAGACGAATGCGAAGGCCTTTTTCCCCTTTGCCTTATCATTCGCCGGGGCCGCGCCTCTTCGTACTTGGCTGGCGGCGCGGGCGCGGGCCAGCATGGCGGTCATCTCGCTTCGCGTCAGGAGCTCGTCCACGCCGAAGACGCCCTTGTCGGCGCCGTTTATGATGGCCATCGCGAGCTCCGGCGCGTCGAGGTCGCTTATGTCGTAGGCCGGGGCGTGGGGCGGCGAAAGGGGATCGATCAACGAATGAAGGTTCGACATCTGCACGGCCTTGTAGAACGGGTGCTCCGGCGGGACGTCCGAGTAGCGGCATAGGGAGAGGGCGACGTTCCCATCAAGCAGGGCGCTCTGCACGCGTACGGCTGGCACGTCGCGCAGCTTGGTTCCGTCCTGCGCGGACACTGCGGCCAGCGCACCTGCTGCCTGACCAACCATCATGCATATGGGCTGGAGGCGCAGCGCACCGGCGGCGAAGCGCGAGACGGAGATGTTCTTTTCAGCCGCGAGCAGGCCGTCGACGTCCTTCGGTATCATCACTCTCATCGGGACTTGAAAGGGGCCGCGCGGGCGGTTGTGCATGGCTGACGAGGCCTTCTCTGCAAGCTGCCACTCGGCATCGGCGTCGGTGTTGGCGCCGTGCAGGTCAAGGATGTAGCCGCCTATCGCGACCGCGTCGGGGAACTCGTGGCTTGTCTGGCCGTTTCGGTAGCTCAGAGAATTTCTGAGCATTTCCTCCGAGGTGAGGGTGTAGTCCCCGACGATGCGCCGCGACTCACGGACGTAGGGGATGGGCGGCATGCGAGATGCCACGGCGCGCCACTCATCGGGCAGAGGGTTTGCCAAGCCCAGAGGGGTGGACAGGCCGGGCGGCACGGTGTCCACGTACTCGTCCTCCGTCACAGACCAGTTTTGGCCTAGCTCGTTTTGGACGTAGTATATAAAATGAAGGGTCTTTATGAACGCGGCCCGCTCGACCTCCGCACGGAGCGCCCTGTTCTCAAGGTAGTCCACCGGAAGCCCCATGCGCCCGTTCCACGCCTCCTTGCCTGGGTAGTCGTTGCCCCAGTTGACGGCGGTCTTGCTTATGAACTTCCAGTTGTCAGGGGAGGCGTCGTAAGTCCATGGCGAGGACGAGTCCGGCAGGCCGCGGTAGGCGTTGTGGCTGACGAAATTCACCGGCAGGCGCACCGGGTACACGCCCTTGAAGTCGAAGCCGTTCCGCGTGACGTAGCTCTCGTAGTTTCTCCTAGCCTCCTCGTAGCCTGGCAGAGGGTGGAGCGGCCTCAGGTGCGACGGCACGCCGCCAGGGTAGGAGCGGATTATCGCGACCCATGTTATGTCCTGTATCATAGCGTCGGGGTTGATGAACGGCGTGACGGAGTTCCCGGCGCGGTACTCCGCTCCGGCCAGGGGCAGGACGTCGCCGTACTCTGTGGCGTCGATCAGGACTTTGCACTTCACGTTCTGGCCGGTGGACAGGGTTAAGCCTGTGACGGACTTGCCGTCGCGGGTTACGCCGGTCACCGACGTGTGGAGCGCTAAGTCCAGATTTGAGGGGAGCATGTCGTAGAGCACCCTCTGGCCGACGGAGGGCTCGAAGGCGGTGCTGCGCGAGTCCCAGTAGCAGGTGCCCATGGACTTGCCCTGGGCGTCGTAGTAGGCGCGAAGGCGCGAGATGAACTCCAGATATATCCCGCTGCGCTGGCGGCTCAGGTCGTCCATCGTGGAGACGCCGGCTGCCGTGGCCTGTCCGCCTATCCAGCCGCTCGGCTCCACGACCAGAACCGACGCGCCCATTCTCGCGGCCTGAATCGCCGCCGCTATCCCGCCGATCCCGCCTCCCGCGACGACGACGTCGTAGGAACGCCCCGATGGAGAACTTGTTCCCTTAGGGGAGCTAGCCCCCCTAGCCGGCTCCGCAAAACACGCATAAATCAAAATCACCGCAACAGCGAAGTATAAGTAGCGCTGGTTCTTCAAATTGTCAGTCTCCTTGGGGCCTAAGACCCCGGCCTAGCGTCTTTTCTTTTCGTAAGTGTGCATCGAGCTCGACGACTTCGCGCGTCCTTGGTCGGCGGTGTCGGATAAGGGGGAGCTGCCCCTTCTGTCCGCGAGGGGCTTGAGCGTCTTTTTTTTGCTTGATGACACCCCGCTGTCTATCCAGCCCAGCTTGACCAGCCCCTCGACGTCCTCAACCGGCACGCCTAGGATTCTGTTTATGTCGTACACGCTGAACATCTGATTCTCGTGGTCGCGCAGGAACTCGCGCACCGTCCTGTAGACGTGCTTCATCTTCTCTCGGCATTCGACGCACACGTCCTCGCCCTCAGGCCCGTTTATGAACCCGCGCCCGCACAGCTTGCAAGCCACCAGCGCCACGGCAATCCCTCCTTGGGGTCTCAGACCCCATTATTGGCCGCCTATAAATAAGCGTTCTTCGCGATTATAGCACATAGGGCCGCCATCTGCTCTGAGTCACACTCTCTTCCATCTATAGACAGGCACGTCTGCGAGAGCTAGCATCTCCCTGTCCCCGGCGCTGTTTCCATAGGCGAATATCCGACGCCCGCCGCGCCGCACCTGCTCTATGTCGATGGCAGCTCTGATGCGCACCACCTTCTCCGGCCCGCGGCAGTTCGGCGTGGCGAAGCGCCCAGTCAGAAGCCCGTCTTTCTCCTCGAGCTCCGTCCCGATGACCGATATGCCGCGCGGCTCACCCCAGAACGCTGGCCAGTCCCTCATCGAGGCCGTGACGATGTACACCTCGTCGCTGCGCTCCGCGTGCCATGCGAGGGCACGGACGGCGTCGGGAAATACGTCCGCGTCCAGCGTCTCGGCGTAGCGCCTGGCTAGCTCCCTGTACTCGATCACAGGCGTCCCAGACCAGAGGGCGCCGACGAAGACCTCCTTCAGAAAGCTCGTATCGAAGCACCCATGCCGCAGCCCAGCAGCGACTGCCCGCACCTCGGCAGCCGCGACGCGAGTCCGCCCTCGCGCGAAGGTGTTGAACCCGAAAAACGTGTCGTGCCTCGTTATGGTTCCGTCGAAGTCGAACAGGGCGAGATCGCCCATTTTAAAACCCCCCTGTTTGTTTATTATACACCTCCAGGGGGTGAGCACATGGCGATTAGGGGGAGTGCCCCGAAGCCTGGGGACAGAGTTTTATGGATTCGTTTCGGGGCGTTTGGGGACGTGCTCCAGGCGGCGGCGGGGGCGCAGCGCTTCAAGCTCCGATACCCGGAAACGGAACTGACGTTCATGACGCGGCCCGAGTACGCGGATATCGTGAGAACCCAGCCGTACGTCGACGGAGTGATCCAGTGGGACCCGAAGCGCCCATGGGGGGGTTTCAGCACGGCGCGCGCGGCGTCTCGTTTCGACTGGGTGTTCAGCCTGCATCAGGGGGGCGCGGCCGCGTGCCTGGCGTTGGCGTCAGGCGTGACGCGGCGTTTCGGCTACAACCGGAGCATGCAGTTCTGCTACGCCGGGACGCACTGGGACGCGCTCGACTCGCTCGGCGTGGACTTCATGAACAGGGACGGCACGGCGATATTCACGACGCGGGAGGCGGACGAGACGGCAAAAGCCCTGCTCGGGGAACTGGCTCCCCGCAAGAGGCGGCTTTTCGCCGTGATTGGGGCAAGCAAGCCGCAAAAGCTCTGGCCAGTCCGCCACTGGGTGGAGTTCCTGAGGCATCTGCTAGCAAAGGGGGATCAGTCGGCCTCAAGCTGGAGCGTCGTCCTGAACGGATGGGGCGAGGCGGAGGCGCGGACTGCGCGGGAGATAACGGAGGCGCTTCCATCTGGAGGCCTGCTCTCCCTGGTTGGGAAGATGGACTACGCCGTGATGGCGGCGGCGGCGAAGTTATGCGACGCGGCGGCGGGAAACGACAGCGGGCCTCTGCACCTTGCCGCGCTGGCCGGGACTCCGACGCTGGGTTTCTTCGGCCCGACGGACTCGTACAGGCTGGGGTTTCGAGCGCCGTGGTTCCGTGAGGTGCAGGTAAGCTGCCCCGACGCCGGCTGCTGGAACTACCGCTGCCCGCAAAAAAATGAGTGCCTGGCAGATATAACGCCCCAAAGGGCGCTGGCGGGGCTTGAAAAGCTAATGGATATTACATGACCTGACCGGAGCCGTCCTCTTAAATGGTTATCCCCGGGAGCTTGCTGTCCTTCAAATCCTTGTTCTCGCGTGCGTACACGGCAGCGGTGTTCCCTCTGCCGTCCCGTGCATTGGGGTCGGCGCCCTTTTCGAGCAGGGCAGCGATGACCGCGGGGTTGCGGCTGCGCGCAGCGGCCATTATCAGGGGAGTGACGCCGTCCCTGTTTCTTGCGTGAACGTCGGCGCCCCTATCGATGAGGGCGACGAGGACAGCGGGGTTGTTGTTGGACCGCGCGGCGTGCAGGAGGGCTGTCCAGCCGTCGGCGTCCTTGGAGTCGACCGGGTCACACCCGGATTTGAGCAGGGCGGCGATGATGTCCGGGTTGTCGTTATGTGTCGCGGCATACATAAGGGGCGTCCAGCCGCTTGGCTTCTTGGCTTCGGTGGACGCACCCCCTTTGAGCAGGGTGGTGATGACGGCGGGGTTGGGGTTGCTGTAGGCGGCCATCATCAGAGGGGTGACGCCGTCCCTGTTCTTTGCGTGGACGTCGGCGCCAGCGTCGAGAAGCGCGGTGATGACGGCGGGGTTGGGGTTATAGGCGGAGGCGTGCAGGAGGGGCGTCATCCCGTAGTAGTCCTTAGCGTTCACGTTTGAACCGGCCTTCAGCAGGGTGGAGATGACCGTGAGGCTTGAGAGGTACGCGGCGTGCATCAGGGCTGTCATGCCGTCGGTGTCCTTTGCCTCGACGTCGGCGCCGGCGTTCAGCAGGGCAGCGATGAGCGTGAGGTTGGGAGAGGCGGAGCTTGCGGCGTGCATGAGGGGCGTCTCGCCGTCGGTGTCCCTTGCCTCAACGTCGGCACCGGCCTTCAGCAGGGCGGCGGCCGCTTCGGTGTTGTTGAAGTACACGGCGTACAGGAGGGGCGTCATTCCGTCGTCGTCCTGAGCGTTCACGCTCGGGGCCGACTGCCCTACAGCGGTGATGGCATCCGTGACTTCCCGCGACGTCCCGCTTTTGCAGAGAGTGATGAATTCCTCTGGCAACAGCTTTCCCATTGTTTCCAGGCGCTCCCCTCAAAAAAAGAATTTGGGAAAAGTATAGACCGTGCAGGCGAAAAAATCAAGCGCACTTCCCTTGCATTTTTCCGATGTGCGTGATATATAGAGGGCAGACGGGGCTTGAGCAGCCCCGTAAAAAGGGGGGCTTTAAATGCAGGACAAGGACAAGGGCTCCGGGGGCACTTTGAGCGTGCTGCTCGGGGCGGCGTTTCTTATGGCGACGTCGGCGATAGGGCCTGGGTTTATCACTCAGACCACGGTGTTCACGGAGCAGCTTAAGGCTGCGTTCGCGTTCGCCATCCTCATCTCCATCCTCATCGACATCGTGGTGCAGCTCAACATCTGGCGCATCCTCGCTGTGTCGGGGCTGCGTGGGCAGGACGTGGCCAACCGGGTGCTGCCAGGGCTGGGGTACTTCCTCGCCTTCGCCGTGGCGCTTGGCGGGCTTGCGTTCAACATCGGCAACGTCGGCGGCGCGGCGCTCGGCGTGAACGTCATCGCTGGACTCGACCAGACCACCGGCGCGTGGATCAGCGCGATCATCGCCATCGTCATCTTCCTATGGAAGGACCTCGGCAAGGCGATGGACAAGTTCGCGCAGGTGCTGGGCTTCGTTATGATAGCCATGATAGCCTACGTGGTCGTCGTAACCCGTCCGCCGGTGGTGGTAGCGGTAAAGGAGATGTTCGTCCCGTCGTCGATCAACTGGATGACCATCCTCACGCTCGTGGGCGGCACAGTCGGAGGCTACATCACGTTTTCCGGCGCGCACCGCATCATTGACGCCGGCATAGTTGGGCGCGAGAACCTAGGCCGCATCAGCGTCGGCGCGACGAACGGCATTGCGATAACCGGCGTTATGCGCTTCCTGCTTTTCCTCGCCATTTTGGGCGTGGTGGCCAGCGGCGTGGCGCTTGACAAGGGCAACCCCGCGGCGGACGCCTTCCGTCTCGCGGCCGGCGACGTGGGGTACAAGATCTTCGGCATCATCCTCTGGGCGGCCTCGATCACCTCAGTCGTTGGGTGCTCCTACACGTCCGTGTCGTTCCTGCGCACTCTTTCGACCTTTGTGGAAAAGTACCAGCGCTACTGGATAATCGGCTTCATTGTGGCCTCGACGTCGATACTGAGCTTCATCGGCCGTCCCGTGACCCTTCTTGTCCTGGCTGGCTCTATAAACGGCCTCATACTGCCCCTTTCCCTGGCGTCGATGCTGCTTGCGGCTCACCGTCGGGATATAATCGACGAATACCGTCACCCCGTCTGGATGACCGTCCTCGGCTGGGTTATGGTGGCCTTCACCGCGTGGATGGGCATAAACTCGCTTTCCGGCCTGGCCGCCCTGGTGAAATAAAGCTATGAGCGCGTCTTCTTCTACTGCGCCAGCGCCTTTCCCTGCGCCTCGGTACGCGCTTGCTGGCGAGGCATGCGTTGTCGTTGAGTTCGGCGACGCGATAGACATGGGCATCAACGCGTGCGTGCAGACGTTGCGCGCACGCGTCACCGCCGCTCCGTTTGCGGGCTTTCTGGAGGCTATCCCGACGTACCGTTCGCTTGCCGTGTGCTTCAACCCCCTAGTCACCGCGCCCGACGAGGCCGAAGCGTTCCTCAGGGCGGCTGCGGCGGACATAAAGGTGCCGGCAGCCCCGGAGGTGCCTGCACAGGAGGCGCCTGCACCGCACAAAACCAAGGGCAAGAAAGGCGCCAAAGGCGAGCGCGACTCCAATGGGTCGGAGACGGCAGCCCAGGCGTCTGTGGACACCAAGGGGTCCGAGGCCCCCAAGGAGGCCGAGCTTCTGACCATCCCAACCTGTTACGAGGGCGACGACCTTGCGCCCGACCTTGACCGCGTTGCGTCCAACGCCAAGATTTCGCGCGAGGAGGTCGTGCGGCGTCACACGTCGAAGGACTGCTACTGCTACATGCTCGGTTTCGTGCCTGGGTATTCGTACCTCGGCGGCATGGACGCGTCGCTTGAGACTCCAAGGCTGAAGGAGCCGCGCGAGAGGATACCGGCTGGCTCAGTGGCCATAGGCGGAAAGCAGACCGGCATATACCCGATCGACAGCCCCGGCGGGTGGAACATAATAGGAAGAACGCCGCTAAAGATGTTCGACCCAACTCGGGAGCCGGCGATATTCCTGAACGCCGGCATGTGGGTCAGGTTCGTCCCGATAAGCCGCGCGGAGTTTGACCGCATGTCTGGGGGGTGTGCAAATTGAGGCTGCTTGTTGAGAAGCCTGGCATGTTCACGACTGTGCAGGACTTAGGGCGAAGGGGCTTTCAGGCGCTGGGCGTCCCCGTTGCTGGCGCGATGGACTCAGCGGCGCTCCGGCTCGGCAACGTGCTCGTCGGCAATGAGCCCGCCAGCGGGAACCCCGCTCTGGAGCCAGCTGGCCTGGAGATAACCGTGCTTGGCCCAGTTCTGCGCGCCGAAGGGAGCGGCTGTTTTGCCGTGACCGGCGCGGACGCCATGATAACCGTGAACGGCCTCTCCGTCCCGTCATGGACTGCCATTCGCGTGTGGGACGGCGATGAAATTGCCGTCACCGCTTTGCGAGGCGGAGCGCGGGCGTATTTTTGCGTATCGGGCGGCGTGGACGTTCCCGTTGTGATGGGCAGCCGCTCGACCTACACGCGGGGCAAGTTCGGCGGCCTAGATGGACGCGCCCTTGCGGCAGGCGACGTCTTGACCACCGGAACGCCCGACCTGCTCTGGGAGGAGTGCGAGTGGCTTACTCTGCCCGAAGCGCTGCGCCCCGTTCGCGACCCAAACGCGCCGCTCCGCACCATACCCGGCCCTCAGGACGCTGGCTTCACGAAGAAGGGCACCGACGCGTTCTACACGTCCGAGTACACCATAACGAACGCCGCTGACCGCATGGGTTACCGCATGGAGGGCGCGGAGATTGAGCACAAAGCCGGCGCCGACATCATCTCCGACGCGGTGGCGCTTGGCAGTGTGCAGGTGCCTGGCCACGGCATGCCGATAGTGATGCTTGCCGACCGTCAGACGACCGGCGGCTACACGAAGATAGCGACCGTTTGCGCTGTTGACGTGGAGGCCCTGTCTCAGCGCCTGCCCGGCCAGCGCGTCCGCTTCGAGATGACGACCCCCAAGGAGGCCGTCGCGCTGCTTCGCTATGAGGAGGAGCTCATCGCCGAAGCGCGGCGCCTCAGAGCGACGTGGCGTTCCCGCCCGCATTATTAAAGGAGGAGTTATTATGATGGTGGACTTGAACAGCGATCTCGGCGAGAGTTTCGGCGTCTGGAAGATGGGCATGGACGAGGAGGTCATGTCTCACATCACCTCCGCCAACGTTGCCTGCGGCTGGCACGCCGGCGACTCCGAGACCATGATAAAGACCGTCAAGGCTGCGAAGGCGAAGGGCGTGGCCGTTGGAGCGCACCCAGGCTACCCCGACCTGCTTGGCTTTGGCCGCCGCAACATGACCTGCACGCCCGACGAGCTTTACGCCTACACTCTGTATCAAGTAGGCGCCTTAGCTGCCGTGTGTCTGTCGGAGGGGGTGGCGCTCCAGCACGTGAAGCCGCACGGAGCGATGTACAACCAGGCCGCTAAGGACCCGAAGGGCGCTCTGGCCATCGCGCGCGCCATTAAGGCGTGCGGTTCGGGGATAATCCTTCTCGGCTTGGCGAACTCCGAGTTTGAGGGAGCGGCTGCCGAGGCCGGGGTGCCGTTCGCCGCCGAGGCCTTTGCCGACCGCGGATACATGCCTGACGGCTCGCTTGTGCCGCGAAGCCAGAAGGGGGCGTTCGTCCACGACCCCGACGAGGCTGGCAGGCGCATGGTTCGGCTCGTCAAGGACGGAGTGGTCGAGACGCCGGACGGCCAGACCGTCACGCTGAGCGCTAAGTCGATATGTCTCCACGGGGACAACCCCGCCGCCGTTAAGATGGCCGCAGCCGTGCGGGAAGCGCTTGAGAAGAGCGGCGTGCAGGTTCGCAGCCTGGGGGCGTGAACGAGCGGCGAATTAGGGCACGTTCCCCACGTACACGAACTCCAGCTCCCTCCTTGCCACGTCCGCCAGCCTATAAAGCGTATCAGTAGGAGTGGGCGCCTTGTCCAGCATCTTGTGCCTCGGGAAAAACCGCGTCAAGTGGAGCGGCAGCTCCCGCGACACAGACGCCAGCCAAACGGACAGCGCCCTAATCTCCTCCTCGCCGTCGTTCTCACCCGGAATAACAAGCGTGGTGACCTCAACGTGACACAGTGGCGCACACATCTCGACGCTGCGCTTGACGGTTCTGAGGTCGCCGCCCATTCTCGCGTAAAAGCCGTCCGTGAACGCCTTCACGTCGATGTTCATGGCGCTGACGTGGGGCAAAAGCTCGCGAAGCGGTTCCGGCTCGACCATGCCGTTGGTCACCAGCACAGTCTCAAGCCCCTCTGAACGCAGGAGCGGCGCCGCGTCAAGCAGGTACTCTATGCCAATCAGGGGCTCGTTGTAAGTAAACGCAACCCCGACGTTCCCCGGCACAGAGCGGGCGGTGTCAAGCAGCTGCTGGGGCGAAAGGAACTCCGTCTCCGTTTTGCTTGTCCCAAAGCGAGGCTGAGATATTGCGCTGTTCTGGCAAAAGGAGCACCGCATGTTGCATCCCAGCCCGCCTATGGACAGGATGAAGCTGCCGGGGTGAAACCGCGCCAGGGGCTTCTTCTCGATTGGGTCCAGCGCCATGCTTGACACAACCCCGTAAAAATCGGAGACCAGCGTCCCTTCGCAGTTCCGCCTCACCCCGCACATACCAGTTTTGCCGTCCCTTATGATGCAGCCATGCGGGCAAAGCCGGCACTGAAGTCCGTCCCCGATGTCCTCGTAAAACCGCGCCGTAACCATCTACACGTGCCGCGTGACCTCGAAGCGCTCGAGGCTGTATGGCTCTGCTTTGCTTATGCCGCCCTTCTTCAGGGCGATGTCAATCTGGTCGTCGGCAGTGTTTACCCCGTCCAGGTCGGGCAGCAGCAGCCCGCGCCGTCCGTCGCACGACACTATCACTCCGTAGCGTTTGGGGTCGAGCAGCTGCTCGTCCACGACCACTTCAGACGGCGACAGCACGTCCACGTCGTAAGTCAGAGAGTCCAGCTCCGACGGATCGACGGGGTCGAAGCGCGGGTCCTTCAAGGCGGCGAGGACGCTGTTCGATATTATCTCCTCCGCGACGTTTTCCTGCGTCGGCCCAATCGTCCCGATGCACCCGCGGAGCTGCCCGTCCTTTTTGATGGTGACGAACACCCCGGCCTGCCGGCTCAGCATCTGTTTCGGCAGGTCTGGAAGCTGCGCAATGGACTCCCCCGTGCGGACGACGCTCTCGACGTTCGCCCTTGCAAGCCACACGTAAGGGTCTGTCGTAAACGACGCCACGAGGTACCCTACGCCGAACGGGCACTCGTAGCTAAGCACGCGCCCCTTAGCGTCAAGCCCGTCGAGGGCGCCAGCCATTACCGCCATGCCGGCAAGCCCGCACTCCCCCGCCTTTTCGCGGAAGCCGTGGTCAAGGTCAAGCAGCCTCTGGAAGTCCGCCGTCTCGCAGCACTCCTTCGCGAGCCTGTCGAACTCCGGCCCCTCCTTGGCAAACCCGTACGGCCCGTCGGCCTTCAGCTTATGCGACATGTCCCCGCTTGCCACGACTACGACGCGGCGTTCGCGCGCTGCGGCCAGCGTAATGCAACCTCCGAGGCGGAAGTGCGTCGCAAGCGGAAGCCCAGACGGCGAAATTTTGACAAACCGCGCGTAAGGAACAGCCGCCCTGATAAAGTACAAAGGCACAGTCACCCCGTGGTCGAGGATGGCCTCATTGTCCTGCACCGACGGAACGCCCCGCCTTTCGGCTATTTTGCAGATGAGATCGGCAAAGTCCTCGTCATAGTCGATGGAAATCCCGCCTCCCGCCATCCCGACGCCGAACGCGGAGAAGTCCCCGGTCGCCCCCGTTCCACCAGCGACTAAAAAGCGGTCTCGGTACATCACGCTGTGAGGCGAGACGATGACGACGGTGTCGGGCTTTTTGCCCGCTATTTCAGCCGCTACCACTTGATAGGCGTGGCGCGTGTCCGGAATTTCATCGCCTCTGCCTATGCCCTTAATGATGATGGGCGGATGCGGTACGAGATAAGCGCCTACTATCATATTAGAAACCCCTTTCTATTCAGAGCGCAATGCATCTATTGGGTTGAGCGCGGAGGCCTTCCACGCCGGCCAAAAGCCGAACGCCACTCCGACGAGCGCCGCTCCTCCCGCTGCCGCCAGAGCTGCGCCAGCCGAGACGATGGTCGGCCACCCGAACAGCCCCGTCAGAGCGCGTGACAGAGCAGCGCCGCAAATCACTCCGAGGCCTCCGCCGACGCCGGACAAAACCGCCGCCTCGGTTAGAAACTGGCGCCTCACGTCCCAAGGCCGCGCTCCAACCGCCATGCGGATGCCTATTTCCCTAGTCCTTTCGCTGACCGAGACGAGCATGATGTTCATTATGCCTATGCCACCGACGAGGAGCGACACGAACGCGGTGGCGCCGAGCAGCAGCCTCATTATGTGAGTCGACCTAGCGGCGTTCTCGAGCGCTGCTGTCATGTCATACATCACGAAGTCGTCCCCCTTAGTCAGCCTGTGCCTCTGCCTGAGCACCGCGCGCGCCTCCGCCGTCGCCTCCGCGAGGTACTCCCGCCCCGCGGCCTTGAGCGTGATGCGGGAGAGAGCGTTTCCGCTCCGAAACAGCCGCCTCTGCGCCGTCACCAGCGGAACTAGCACTATGTCGTCCTGATCGTACCCCCAGGGGGTCGGCCCCTTCGGGCGCATCACCCCTATGACGCGGAACGGCGTGTTCTTGACGCGAACCATTGTCCCCACCGCCCCGTGCGCCGAGAGGCCGAGGTTGCGCGCAACTGTGGCGCCGAGCACGCAGACCGCGCTGGTCATTTCGGCTGGCGTGAACATGCGCCCTTCGGCGATCCTCCACTCGCGGACGTCGAGCGTATCCGGCGTCGTGCCCTGGACGTTGGTGCTCCAGCTGCGCGCCCGGCAGACGAGCCTAGCACCCCCGTAGGTCTCCGGCACTACCTTGGAGATGAAGACCCCGTGCCTCAGCGCCTCCGCGTCCGCGAGCGTGAGGGATGCCGAGCGCTGCCCCTGGCCTGCCCTGCCAGGGAAGACCAAGAGCATATTCACCCCGACCCCCGCGACGAACCTGTCCATCACGTCCGCCGCGCCGTTTCCGAGCGCCACGGTGGTGATGACTGCCGCGACCCCCATGACGATGCCGAGCATGGTCAGGAGGGAGCGCGCCCTGTGAACCGCGAGCGAAGCGATGGCCGTCACGCGCGGAGTGCGTATTCTAGCCTAAACTCGTTCATACGAACAGTATACCCGAAAATCGAGCTCGTTAGAGCTTGACTTGCGCCCCAGCAAGTGGTATAAATATATCCGGCGTCTCGACGCGGACGATTGCACGCGCGCTTGTAGCTCAGTTGGATAGAGCAACGGCCTTCTAAGCCGTGGGTCGCGGGTTCGAGTCCTGCCGGGCGCGCCAAGCAGCTTCAAGTCCGGCCGGGCGCGCTAAGCAGCTTCAAGTCCTGCCGGGCGCGCCAAGAGTGAAGCGGTGAGCGTAGCTCAATTGGTTAGAGTATCGGGTTGTGGTCCCGGGGGCCGGGGGTTCGAGTCCCCTCGCTCACCCCAGAGGGCGGCAGGGGGCAGGCAAAAGAGGGCACGCGCTCGTAGCTCAACTGGATAGAGCAGCGGACTTCGGATCCGCAGGCTGCGGGTTCAAATCCTGCCGGGCGCGCCAAGTTGCGGCAAGTCGTGGATTGTTAGCTCAGTCGGTAGAGCAGCTGACTCTTAATCAGCGGGTCGTGGGTTCGAGTCCCTCACAATCCACCAGTCTTTTATTTTTCCCTTTATATTCCATTCAAGTGTATAATACCCATCATCTTAACCCAAAGGGGTTGGGGGCTCGAGCGCCCTCTCAGACCCCAGACGGAGGCACTATAATGTCGGACTTTTCGCACATGCGCCACAGCATGGACATGTGGAACTACCTCGGCTTCTCTCCCTGGAGGCACGAGAGAAACGGCGGAGCCATGGAGGGAGTCGCGCGGCTGGTGACCATGATTAAAGGCCCTCAGCTGCTCCCCATTGCGAAGTACTACGCGTGGGACTACGTGGTCTGGACTCACGACGACGCAGCGGACGTCGAGTACATCATGCGCGAGTGGCACCCCCTGCCGGACGTCGTCACCCAGCGCTTCCTGCTCGTCTCCGACGCGGGCGGCCCGCGCCGCGTGGCCAAGAGCTTCCTCCTCGGCCTGAAGGGCTTCCTTGAGGTCTACTCCTACACCCCAGAGTGCCCCCCAGACCAAAAGCCCCACCCCAGAATCCGCGACCTCATCCCCCCCATCGACATGGCGCACGGCGCAAATAAAACAGCGACGGGGGTATCGAATTGAAACAGTTCTTCGCAAGGGTGGTCACCACGGTCGCCGGAATGCTATTGACCAGCGCCGTCATAGGATATACGGCCGGCGCCATCGACAAGGCGACGTTCGCACGCATGTGCCTCGAGGGACTGCCCGGCATCAAAAAAATCGAGGCCGCACTTGACACCGAGGAGCTCTCCGTGAACAACGAGTTCCCCGGCGGCGACAGGCCGATCCACGTGGCAGCGGAGTACGCCTACGACCCCGCTCTGATACGCGTGCTCGTCCAGCGCGGCGCGTCTCTGTTCGCGCCAGGCATGGAAAAGCTCTCCCCCCTCATGCTGGCCGCGGCCTACAACGACAGCTACCGCGTAACCGAAACTCTGGCCTCCCTCATGACCGAGTCGTCGCCCGACGCCGTCAACATGCCGGACAAGCTCGGGCGCACCCCCCTCTTCCTAGCTGCGGCGGTCAACCCCAACCCCGACGTGGTGGCCGCCCTCCTGCGCTGCGGCGCCGACCCCAACGCCCGCGACGAGGATGGCCACTCCCCCCTGTGGGTGGCGGCCCTGCGCGGCAAAGCTGACGCCGTGCGCATCCTTCTCGGCGGCGGCGCGAAAGTTGACGAGGGCGACGACGACGGCGTAACGCCCCTTCTTGCGGCTG